>JAYEOJ010000095.1:0-4963 GCA_034722835.1 Bacteroidota bacterium
GAACATAGGGGCCATATTTTCCCACTCCGATGACCAGCTCCTCATCCTCAAAGGGACCCAGTGTGCGGGGCAATCGAAAGAGATCAAGCGCCTCTTCCAGCGTGATGGTTTCCAGGCTCTGACCTTTTAAAAGGCTTGCAAACCGGGGTTTCTCCTCATCACTGACCTCTCCGATCTGGGCAATGGGTCCGAAACGACCAATTTTCACACTTACAGGCTTTCCCGATTTGGGATCTTCACCAAGGATTTTTTCCCCTTTGGATCGTTCAGCAGTTTGAGTGGCCGAATCAACCTTCTTGTGAAAAGGCGTATAGAAACGTTCGATCATGCTGGGCCAATCCTTGTTTCCTTCAGCGATTTCATCAAATTCCTCTTCAACGGATGCAGTGAAATTGAAATTCATGATGTTCTGGAAGTTCTGTTCCAGAAAGTCGTTTACAATCATCCCGATATCGGTGGGAAACAGTTTGCCTTTCTCAAAGCCATATTTTTCCTTGATGAGCTGCTCCGACAGAGAATCTCCCTTCAAAACCAGCTGCACCATGTCTCGTTCAATTCCTTTCCGATCCTCTTTTACCACATATTCCCTCTGCTGGACCGTGGAGATAGTAGGAGCATAGGTGGAAGGACGACCAATACCCAGCTCTTCCATTTTCTTAACCAGGCTTGCCTCTGTATACCTGGCCGGTTGAAGGCTTGTCTTCTCAGTGGCCTCAATCAGCTCACAGCTTAATTTGTCATTGTTCTTTACAGGTGGAAGCAGCCCCTTGGCTTCCTCCTCCTGCTCATCATCTGTGGACTCCATATAGACTTTCAGGAAACCATCAAATATCAGGACCTCCCCGGTGGCAATAAACCGTTCAGGTGCTCCTGAAACCAGGATGGAGATGCTTGTTTTTTCAAGCTGGGCCTCGCTCATTTGCGATGCAAGTGTTCTTTTCCAAATCAGTTCATAGAGCCGCTGTTCCTGCCTGCTGCCTTCCACGGTTGATTGATCCATGTAGGTGGGCCTGATGGCTTCGTGAGCCTCCTGGGCACCTTTGGTTTTTGTGGTAAAATTCCTGGTACGCAGGTACTTATCACCAAAAGCCTCCTTGATTTTTCCTGCAGCTGTCCCAATGGCCAGTTTACTCAGGTTTACAGAGTCGGTCCTCATGTAGGTGATCTTTCCGGATTCATAGAGCCGCTGGGCCACGGACATGGTCTGATTTACTGAAAAGCCCAGTTTCCGGCTGGCCTCCTGCTGAAGGGTAGAGGTGGTAAAAGGGGGTGCGGGATTCTTCTTCAGAGGTTTCTTTTCAACGCTGTCAACTACGAAATCACTGGCCTGGCATTTCTTAAGAAAAGATTCTGCTTCTTCCTGGCTATCAAAACGTTTCGATAGGTCGGCTTTGAGTTGGGTTTCCCCGCCAAAGCCGTTTGGCACGGAGAACTTTCCGGTGACACGGAAATATTTTTTGGGACTGAATTTCTGTATCTCCCGCTCTTTTTCGACAATCAGTTTCACAGCTACCGATTGAACCCTTCCTGCAGAAAGAGATGGCTTCACTTTTTTCCAGAGCAGCGGAGAGAGCTCAAATCCGACCAGGCGGTCCAGAACCCTTCTTGCCTGCTGGGCATTCACCAGGTGGGTGTCAATATTCCTGTGATTCTCCAGAGCATTCACTATGGCATCTTTGGTAATTTCATGGAAAACAATCCTCCGGGTTTTTTCCTTATCCAGCTCCAGCTCCTCAAACAGGTGCCACGCAATGGCTTCGCCTTCACGGTCCTCATCCGTAGCCAGCCAGACCAGATCCGATTCTTTGACAAGGCTCTTCAGCTCCTTAACAATTTTCTTTTTGTCAGTTGGAACAATGTATTGAGGGGCAAAACCTCCATCCACATCTATTCCCAGGTTTTTCTTAGCCAGGTCCCGGATGTGACCAAAACTGGATTTAACGGTAAAGCTCTTTCCAAGGAAACGTTCAATGGTCTTGGCCTTGGCGGGTGATTCAACTATAACAAGATTCTCTATCATTTTCCTTTATTTCCTTCGTTTACCTCTTAAACACAAAATAACTTAATAATTACTATTTTTGACCCAAAATTAAGCTGGCCATGGATAATAAACCCGGCAAAACTACAAAATATTTATACATTCTCTGGACTCTATACACTCTAGTGGTGCTATTGTTCATTATTATCATGGTTTTAATCGGGCATGGTAAAATGGGATTTATGCCTGATTTTGCAAGGCTTGAGAATCCACAATCCAACCTGGCATCCGAGCTGATTACCGAGGATGGGGAGTTGCTGGGAAAATATTTTATTGAAAATCGTTCCTATGTGGATTTTGAGGAACTGGCCCCTCACCTGGTGGAGGCCCTGGTAACAACAGAGGATGTAAGGTACTACAGACATTCGGGGATTGATCTCAGGAGTCTGATGCGTGTGGCTGTGAAATCGGTTCTACTGGGTCAGGATGAAGGAGGAGGCAGTACCATTTCACAGCAGCTGGCAAAAAACCTGTTTCCCCGGGATACCACAGTGAATAAAACAAAGATCGGGAGGATTGGTCACCTGGCGATCAATAAATTCAAAGAATGGAATACCGGCGTCAGACTGGAAAGGGCCTATACCAAGAACGAGATCATTGCCATGTATCTGAATACGGTTCCTTTCGGTGGGGAATCCATCGTGGGGATCAAATCGGCCTCCAGGACCTTTTTTAATACCACCACTGATTCACTGAGCCTGGATCAGGCCGCCATCCTGGTGGGGATGCTGAAAGCTCCTACGGCTTATAATCCAAGGATCAACCCAGATCGTTCCATCGTCCGGAGGAATACGGTCCTCAATCAGATGGTAAAATATGGAGCCCTTGAACAGGAGGTGGCCGACTCGGTAAAGCTTTTGCCCATCAGTGTGGATTATAACCTGGCCAGTCACCTGACCGGTCATGCCAAGCACTTCAGAATATTCCTTTCGAAATTTATGAACAGATCAAGGCCGACTGCCCCGGACAAAGGAGCCGGAGTGCTGGCCTGGGAACGTTACCGAAGGGATTCTCTTCACTGGGCCGATGACAGGCTTTATGGCTGGATCAACAAGAACTACAAACCCGATGGCACCCAGTACGATCTGTATCGCGATGGCCTGAGGATCTATACAACGGTCAATTACAAGATGCAGCAATATGCCGAGGAAGCAGTTGAGGCACAGATGAAGGAATACCTTCAGCCCGAATTTTTTAAGGAAAAGAAAGGAAGAGCCAATGCCCCTTTCGAAGAACTTACGACGGAGGAGAGTATGCTGATCCTGAATCGAACCATCAGACAGACGGATCGGTACAGGTATATGACGACCCGGGGAACTCCCTGGGATTCCATCATGATGGTCTTTAAAAAGCCGGTTGAAATGAAACTGTTCACCTGGGATGGTCCCGTCGATACCATTTTGACTCCCCTGGACTCCATCAGGTACATGAAACATATTCTAAGGGCCGGGTTTATGGCCATGGATCCTGCCAATGGAAATGTGAAAGCCTTTGTAGGAGGACATAATTATCGCTATTTCCAGTATGAACATGTATGCCAGGGTCGCCGCCAGGTGGGATCCACCATTAAGCCATTTTTATATATGCTGGCCATGCAGGAGAATTATTCGCCCTGCGAAATGATTCCCCTGGTGCCCATTACCTTCCCTGCCATTATAGATATGAAGGATACAATCTATACCCCTACTGCTCCGGGTAGAAATGTCTTTGCCGGGAAAATGGTAAGCCTGAAGTGGGGACTGGCCACCTCCCACAACTGGGTAAGTGCCTGGCTGTTTAAAAATTTCAACCCGGATAATGTGATCAGCCTCATGCGCAAAATGGGGGTGACCTCCCATATTGATCCGGTTCCCAGTATGATCTATGGTCCGGCCGATATCTCCCTGGAGGAGATGGTGGGTGCATTTAACACCTTTTCCAACCGGGGTATCTATGTGAGCCCGGTCTATGTCACCCGTATTGAGGATCGCTATGGGAATGTGATCGCATCTTTCCATCCGGTTGAGTCGGAAGCAATCAGTCAGGAAACCGCCTATTTAATGCTTTCATTGCTGAAGAATGTAGTAGAAATGTCCGGCAGGTATATGGGCGAGCCCTATTTTGGTACAGCCAGCAGGCTTCGCGGAAAATATAATTTGAGAGGTGAACTGGCCGGTAAAACCGGGACCACCCAGAACCAGAGTGATGGTTGGTTTATAGGACTTGCTCCAAAACTTACAGCTGCGGCATGGGTTGGAGGAGAGGACCGGTCCATTCACTTTGATAATCTGACCATGGGTTCAGGTACCAATATGGCCCTGCCCATTTATGCCGAATTTTTGACGCGGGTTTATGCGGACTCCACCCTGGGGATTACCATGGAGGATGAGTTTGAGAGGCCACTGGATTTCTACGTGGATCTGGATTGCCCCAATATTATGGAGACAATCAGCACCAGTGAGTACGACGAATTCTAAATCCGTTTAGCCAAACAGGTATTTGGGCAGATCCTGTACCTTGTTCACTTCTATAATCTCAAGTTTGAATCTTCCGGGATCGATCCGTTTTCGGTTGAAAGCCGGCATCAGTATTCTTTTCATACCCAGTTTATCCGCTTCGCCCAGGCGTTGTTCGATCCGGTTTACCGGTCGAATTTCGCCCGACAGTCCTACTTCTCCTGCAAAACAGCTGTCCGGATCAATGGGGATATCCACCGTGGAGGACAAGATGGAAGCCACTACAGCCAGGTCAATGGCAGGATCATACACCCGGAGTCCGCCAGCAATATTAATATACACATCTTTACTGGCCAGTTTAAAGCTGGCCCGCTTTTCCAGTACGGCCAGCAGCATGCTCAGGCGGCGGGTATCAAATCCGGTGGATGTGCGTTGCGGGGTTCCGTAAACGGCCGAGCTAACCAGGGCCTGGACCTCGATAAGGATGGGG
>JAYEOJ010000096.1:0-4955 GCA_034722835.1 Bacteroidota bacterium
TCAGGTTCATCAGTAAGCGTTCCACAAATATCACCGGAACCACAATGACAAGACCCAGCAGCAATGCTTTGATCAGCATTCCCAGAGGTTCCTTCTCATATTTATCCCTGAAGTAGATATAAAACAGAATGATGAAGACAGGGGCCAGGGAGGCGAGTAGTGCCGTCATTACCACCAGTTAACAGGTGTTGGGAAAAGCGCCCCCCCATAGGGTGCAGTATAGTACCCGTTTGCATTTCTCATATGAATGGAGGCACCAATGGTCATGTTGTCCCCGATCTTATAGGTAGCCCCCAGGGAGAAATCATCCATGGGATATGGGGTGAAAGGAGTCACAGGTGCCGAAACAAGCTGCTTGACTCCGGTACCATGAAGTACCAAACGATCATTCATGCGGTAGGAAGCCGCAGCAAAAACAGCCAGACTGGAGAAAGATCCGGGTAATAAACTTTCCCCGGGCAGCGTATAGTTCATTCCCTGGTAGTGGTAGCCTACCACCCCTCCGTGCAGCGACCAGCGCTCATTCAGCGACAGGGTGTATGTTGGTGCCGTATAGAACATCATTCCGGAACCATATCCCTTCATATAGGAATAACTGGTTCCCACAGAGAAATTCCAGTGCCCCGGCTTTTTTTCTTCCGGATCGGAACCCTCCTGAAGAGCCTCCTCCTGAGTACTTTCCTCCAGAACCACTTCGGAGGTCTGCTGCTTCAGACGGATCATTTCTTCTTCGACTGATTGCGCAAGCAATGAAGAGAAAGAGATAAGAAGTGTAGCTATGAGAATAAGTGCTCGCATATTGATTTATATCCTATGGAACAAATATAGCAAACTATTTGTTTGCTGCCACCCGGGTGGTCTCCCCTTCAATGAACTGTCCGAAACGTTTGTAGCGTTCAAACAAACCGGCATAGACCTGAACCATGGCAGGATCGGGATGATATTCCGTCTCAAATCCTCCTCCCATGGCCTGTTGGGCCTCGGGGATGGACTTATGTACACCGGCCACAACAGAAGCAGCCATAGCCGATCCCAGGGCAACAGCCTGTTCCGACCGGGCCACCCTGATGGGTTTGTTCAACACGTCTGCAACAATCTGCATGACCATCGGCGATTTTTTGGCCACACCTCCCAGGGCGATCACCTCGTCGATTCGCACCCCTTCTTCCACAAAGCGATCCACAATCGTCTTTGCACCAAAGGCAGTGGATTCAACCAGGGCTCTGAAAATAGACGGGGCATCTGAACCCAGGGTCAGTCCCAGAATGGCACCCTTCAGGTTCTGGTTGGCATCGGGGGTTCTTCGTCCGTTCATCCAGTCCAGGGCCAGTAAGGATGAATCGGCTGGATTGATTTTTTCAGCAGCTTCACTCAGGCAGGCAATCATACGGTCGGCGGTTTCTTTCCGGATCTTATGTTTAGCAGTCTCATCCAATCCTCCCATCTCTGCAACTACATGTTCCACAGGCCACATTAACAGGTCCCTGAACCAGGCGTAGATATCACCAAAGGCCGATTGTCCTGCCTCCAGTCCAACCATTCCCGGCACGATGGAACCATCCACCTGTCCGCATATTCCCTCCACCAGGTTCTCCCCCACTTCTTCCGGAGGGGCAATGATCATATCACAGGTGGAGGTTCCCATGACCTTGCTCAGCTGATAGGGTCCTATCTCCCCTCCCAGGGCACCCAGATGCGCATCAAAGGCCCCGGCACCCACTGCCACAGTAGCTGGCAGGCCCAGTTTCCGGGCCCACTCTTCACTCAGGGTACCCACCTTCACTTCGCAACTATAAGTCTCTTTAAAAAGGCGTTCCTTTAAACCGGCCAGCAAGGGATCCAGTTTCACAAGGAACTCTTCGTCGGGGAGTCCCCCAAAATGCTCGTGCCACATGGCCTTATGGCCTGCAGCGCACCTGCTTCGTTTTAGTTTCAATGGATCAGTATCACCCACCAGCAGGGCCGGGATCCAGTCACAATGCTCCACCCACGACCAGGCCTGCTCACGAATATCTTCATCCTCACGAAGCACGTGCAGCACCTTGGCCCAAAACCACTCCGAGCTATAGATCCCTCCTTCATACTTGGTGAAATCTTCGCCTCCCCAGCTTCGGGCAAGTGCATTAATCTGATCCGCCTCTTTCAGGGCCGTGTGGTCCTTCCAGAGCACAAACATGGCATTGGGATTCTCCTCAAAACCCGGGAGCAGGGACAAAGGGATTCCCTTCCGGTTAACTGCCACAGGGGTGGATCCGGTGGTATCCACAGAAATACCCACCACCTGCTGGGCCACATCTGCCCCGCACTGCTGTAGTGCTCCCACAACAGAAACCTCCAGTCCTTCCAGGTAATCCAGGGGGTGCTGGCGAAACCTGTTGCTCGCCGGGTCGCAATATTTGCCCGCCTTCCAGCGGGGATATTCAAATACATGGGTTCCCATTTCTTCTCCGGTACGCACATCCACAACCAGGGCGCGAACCGAGTCGGTACCGTAGTCTATTCCAATGGTATAACTCATCACTTCATAAATTTAAAGATTCTTGTTTTCCTGTCCATAGTAGGCATCCTTTCCATGCTTTCGATTATAGTGCTTATCAAGGAGATACTGCTTCAGTGGCTTTTGATTTCCAAGCAATTCTGTTCGGAAGGCCATCATGGCCACTTCCTCCAGAACCACTGCATGTTTTACTGCCATCATTCTATCACCCCCCCAGGTAAAGGGTCCATGGCCGTGAACCAGCACCCCGGGCATGCTATGATAATCTACCTGCTGGAAGCATTCTACAATGATCCTGCCTGTGTTGACTTCGTATTCGTCCTCCACTTCCTTTCGTGTCAGTGCCCTGGAGCATGGTACTGCTCCGTAGAAATAATCGGCATGGGTGGTCCCGTATACAGGGATAGGCTTTCCGGCCTGGGCCCAGGACGTAGCCCATTGAGAGTGGGTGTGCACCACCCCTCCTATATCCGGGAAATTCCTGTATAGCTCCAGATGGGTCGGAGCATCTGAAGAGGGCTTCAAGTCGCCTTCCAGCTGTTTCCCATCCGGATCCAGTACAACCATCTGATCTGCCCTCATCTGATCATAGGACACTCCCGAGGGTTTGATCACCACGTTCCCGCTTTCCGGATCCCGTGCACTGGCATTTCCCCAGGTAAATACCACCAGCTGATGTTTCACAAGGGCCAGGTTGGCTTCCAGCACCTGCTCCTTCAGTTTCTCTAACATGTTATAATCCTTTAGCCATGTGATAGTACAAATCGTTCCATCGAAGCTCCTTTTTGAATGAGGAGACAGAGGTATCCTGGTCAATCAACAGGTATTCGATCCCGGCTATCTCTGCAAAATCTTCCAGGTGTTCCGCGGCTACAGCCATGCTGAAACCGGTATGGTGGGCCCCACCTGCCAGGATCCATGCGCCGGCAGCCACCTCCAGGTTGGGTTCGGGCTGCCAGACCACCCTTGCCACCGGCAGATTAGGAAGAGGTGCATCGGCCGGAACCACCTCACAGGGATTTACCAGCAACCTGAAACGGTTGCCCATATCCATAAGAGAAGCATTTACACCGGGGCCGGATGCCACATCAAATACCAGGCGGGCCGGATCGGCCTTCCCGCCGATTCCGAGAGGGTGCACCTCCAGTCCGGCTTTACCAGTGGCAATGGTGGGACAGACCTCCAGCATATGAGCTCCCAGAACTTTCATCCCATCCGGATGGAGATGGTAGGTATAGTCTTCCATGAATGAAGTACCCCCTTCCAGGCCAAGGGCCATCACCTTCATGGCCCTCACCAGCGCGGCGGTCTTCCAGTCGCCCTCCGCTCCAAAACCATAGCCATCGGCCATCAGTCGCTGTACAGCGAGACCCGGTAATTGACTTAAACCATGCAAATCCTCAAAGGTAGTGGTGAATGCCGAAAACCCACCCTCTTCGAGAAAGTTTCGCATGCCGTGTTCGATGCGGGCTGCCTCCTTCAGGGATTCCCTCAGGTTTCCCCCCTCCTTTGCCTCGGAAGATAGTTGATACCGCGACTCATATACCTGAAGCAAGGCTCCAATCTCAGCATCGCTGACTTCATTCACCCTGGCCACCAGGTCGCCCACCCCATATCCGGAGACACTGTATCCAAACTGGACCTGAGCCGAAACCTTGTTCCCTTCAGTCACCGCCACCTCCCGCATGTTATCGCCGAAACGTGCCACTTTTCCTCCCTGCCAGTCATGCCAGGCAGCTGCGGCCCTGATCCATACACCGCATTTGCGCCGGACCTCTTCGGTGGACCAGTGACCCACCACCACCTTGCGCTCGATCCGAAGCCGGGAGCCGATAAATCCAAACTCCCTGCCTCCATGGGCACTTTGGTTCAGATTCATAAAATCCATATCGATGTCGCCCCAGGGAATATCGCGGTTAAACTGTGTGTGGAGATGTAAAAATGGTTTCTGCAAAGATTGCAATCCACCTATCCACATCTTAGCCGGTGAAAAGGTGTGCATCCAGGTGATCAGTCCAATGCAGTTTTCCGCATTATTGGCTTCCCGGCAGATGGCAAGGATGGCCTCCGGAGTGGTCAGTACAGGTTTAAATACGACTTTTACCGGGATATCCGGGCTGGAATCCAGTGCTTCGGCAATCTCCTGTGAATCGCGGTCCACCTGTTTCAGGGTCTCCTCTCCGTAGAGGTGCTGACTCCCAGTCACAAACCACGCCTCCAGTGTCTTTAAATTCTTTAACATCATATTTTTATATTGTAAAGTTGTATCCCCCCTCCAACAGCTTCTGGTACTTAAGCTTATCAAAGCGATAGAGAAAGGCTCCTTTCCTGGAGCTGCTTTTGTCCTTTGTATCCAGTTTGATCAGGACATCCATGGCCTGAATCTTCTTCCGGAAGTTTCGCTTGTCCAGTTCCTCCTGGTAGATGGCTTCATAAAGGGCCTGAAGCTGGGGCATAG
>JAYEOJ010000097.1:0-1078 GCA_034722835.1 Bacteroidota bacterium
GATCTCTCAGCCTTTCACCTTCCTCGTCCAGTAATTCAGAGGGGAAAGGCCCGCTGCCCACCCTGGTACAGTAAGCTTTGAAAATTCCATACACCTCCCCGATGGTGGAAGGGGCTATCCCCATCCCCGTACAGGCACCTGCACAGATGGTATTGGAGGAGGTGACAAAGGGATAGGATCCGAAGTCTATATCCAGCAGCGTTCCCTGGGCGCCTTCCGCCAGGATGCTTTTCTCCTGCTCCAGGAACCTGTATATCTCATACTCTGTATCAACCCGGGTAAATTTTCGTATCAGCTCAATGGCTTCGAAGAATTTCTCTTCTTCGTCCAGATTATATTCGTAGTCGTACAGTTTCAGCAACTGCATGTGTTTTGTCTTCAGCGCTTCATATTTCTCTTTGAAATTGAGATCGATGTCTCCAACACGCAGGCCATTTCTTCCAGTTTTATCCATGTAAGTGGGTCCAATTCCCTTCAGGGTGGAGCCGATTTTGGACTTTCCCTTGGCAGCCTCAGAGGCTGCATCCAGAATCCGGTGCGTGGGGAGAATCAAATGTGCTTTCTTGGAGATCCAGAGGTTTTTGGTCAGATCTATATTCAGGGCTTCCACCGCTTCTATTTCGCGCCTGAAGACAATGGGGTCCAGCACCACTCCATTGGCGATGATATTCAGCTTATCTTCTCTGAAGATTCCGGATGGAATATTGTGAAGGATATGCTTTATGTTGTTGAATTCCAGTGTATGTCCGGCATTAGGGCCGCCCTGGAACCTGGTGATAATATCGTAGCGGGGGGTCAGAACATCCACTACTTTTCCTTTTCCTTCATCTCCCCACTGGAGACCTAAGAGCACATCAACTTTCATAAATATTCAGATTATTGTCCGGATAAAATTAAGAAAAAAACCGGTACTTATTTGTTACCGTCCTGGCCAATTCTGCTCTTCCCGTAGATATACAGGGAATGATGACTGGGAGAAAAGTTGTTGAGCTCGCAAGCGGTCTTGATAATCTCTTCTATTCTGGGGTCGCAAAACTCGATGACATTGCCCGAATCCATGTCGATCAGGTGATCGTGT
>JAYEOJ010000097.1:1088-4954 GCA_034722835.1 Bacteroidota bacterium
GTAGGCCTTTTCAAACTGGGCTATGTTCTTACCAAACTGATGTTTTACAACCAGACTGCAGTCAAGCAACAACTCTATGGTATTGTAGAGTGTAGCCCTGCTTACCCGGTAGTTTTTGTTCTTCATGAAGATATAGAGTGATTCTATATCGAAGTGTCCGTCCCGGGAGTAAATCTCATCCAGAATGGCATAGCGTTCGGGTGTTTTCCGGTGCCCTTTCCTTTCCAGGTAATCAGTGAAAATCTGCTTAACTGTTTCTTTGGTCTCCTCTTGCACCATACTTAGTCTAAGTAAAAATTACCCTGCAAGATAATAATAATTTTAATTTAGAACAGATAAACGGAGAATTTTACTCTTTCACATCCACACGATGGACAGATTCCACGCCCTTGAGTTTCATCAGATTAAGAATCAGGTTATTGAGGTCGTTTGTGTGGTGCACATACAGGTCAATGGTGCCCGTAAATATGCCGTCGTGACCATGCACGTTGATGGTCCTCATGCTGATATTCAATTCCTCTGTTATGGTGTTGGTGATGGAGTTATATACCCCGAAGCGATCCCATCCGTTCAATTGAATTCTGGCCAGGTAGGAGAGTACTTTGTGCTGGGTCCATTTGGCAGCCACCAGCTTGTCTCCCTGACTGGACATGATCTTGACAGCTGTACTGCAGTCGGTCCGGTGAACCAACACCGTGCCGTCCTCCTGGCGCACAGCAACCACTTCATCGCCAGGAATAGGACTGCAGCATTTTGCCAGGTTGTAGGCACTCTTTTCATTGCCCACACTTTCCCTTAGGATCAGGGTTCCCCTGGAGTCATACTCTGCCTTGTTCTCTGCTTTTTTCTGCGATCTTCCTACGGAGAGGTCCCATACCCGGACCCATTTGTTCTTAGTGTTCTTGCTGAGAACATCTTTCAGGTCATCCAGATTAATCAGGCCACTACCTATTTTTGAATAGAGTTCATCCTTGTGCGTAGAATCATAGGCAGGTACCAGTTTCTTCAGGATTCTTGAACTGGGAGTCAGGTTCAGTTCTTTCAGTTTATCGATCAGGATCTGTTTTCCAACTTCAGTACGGTTCTTGGTCTCTCCCTTCAGTGCGTTTTTAATGGCGGTTTTGGCTTTAACCGTACTCACAAACTGGTACCACTCCATGGTGGGCTTTTGCACATCAGAGGTGAGAATCTCCACCTGGTCGCCACTGCTCAGTATGTGGCTCAGAGGAACAAGCCTGTGGTTGACCTTGGCTCCAATGGCTTTGTTCCCGATCTCTGTATGGATCTCATAGGCGAAATCAAGAGCTGTTGCGTCTGTGGGCAGAGTAATAATCAGACCCTTGGGGGTAAAGACCATGATCTCTGAAGAGAAGAGATTCAGCTTGAAATCGTCCAGGAACTCAAGCGCATCCCCGGAAGGGGTCTCCAGGGTTTCCCTGATTCGTTTGATCCATTTGTCAAGTTCCGATTCCGGAGAGGTTTTATCTTTATATTTCCAGTGTGCTGCGAATCCCCTCTCAGCAACTTCATCCATCCTTTTGGAGCGGATCTGAATTTCCATCCATTTTCCGTTAGGCCCCATAACTGTGGTATGCAGCGCTTCGTAACCATTGGCCTTGGGGGTTGATACCCAGTCGCGTATACGCTCCGGCTTGGGTGCATAGATGTCTGTTATAATGGAGTAAACGTTCCAGCACTGTGTTTTTTCAGGAACATCTTTCTTGGGTTTGAAAACGATCCGGATGGCAAAGAGGTCGTATATCTCTTCGAAGGAGATGTTTTTCTGATGCATCTTCTGCCAGACGGAATAAATGGACTTGGGCCTTCCAGAGATGTTAAACTCAAATCCATTGTGATCAAGGGCATCGATGATAGGAAGTGAGAAATGGTTTATCAGATGAAGACGACGCTCTTCGGTGAGTTTTATTTTTTCAGATATTTCGTTATAAACCTCAGGATACCTGTATTTCAGGCTGAGGTCCTCAAGCTCGGATTTAACCATGTGCAGACCCAATCGGTGCGCCAATGGCGCGTACAGGTAAATGGTTTCCCCGGCAATTTTGATCTGCTTGTTGCGGGGAAGAGAGCCCAGTGTACGCATATTGTGCAGGCGGTCGGCCAGCTTGATAAAGATCACCCGTACATCATCGGAGAGGGTGAGCAGCATTTTGCGGAAATTTTCTGCTTGCAGGGAGTTGGACTCCTTGTCAAATACACCGGATATCTTGGTAAGACCATCGATGATGGAAGCGATCTTTTTCCCAAAGGCATTCTCAATATCCTCAATGCTCAGGTCGGTATCTTCCACCACATCGTGCAGGATGGCGCAAACAGTACTGGTAACTCCCAATCCTATCTCCTGGCTTACAATGACAGCAACCTCCAGGGGATGGACGATATAGGGCTCTCCAGATTTTCTTCGGGTGCCCTTATGTGCCTCGTTGGCCATTTTAAAAGCTTTACGTATCAGCTTTTCGTCTTTGGCCGACTTGCAATAGGAACAGTTCTCGATGAGCTGTTCAAGCAGTGTGTTGATTTTGCCTTCTTCTGTGATTACCTTTTCCCCCATAGTATCCTTTCGTACGGATGTACCTGACTCACAAAATTAGTGATTTAAGAGAAAGAGTGATTATAAGAGGAAATATTTTTAGGATCAGGGATACAATACGGTTACATTCCCGGTATAGGTTTTGAACAATCCTGTGTAATCGGTATACTGGATGTAATAAACATAAACAGCTTCACTTACAAAGTCCCCGCCCTTGAACCGTCCATCCCATCCTTTCCCGGGATCGGTGGTTTCAAACATTTTACGGCCACCCCTGTCCACTACGATCATGACGTAGTCCCTGGGTGCAAAATCCATCAGCGGTTTAAACTCAAAGTTCATGTCATTGCTGCCTGGTGTGAAGGCACTGGGTACCTGCATGTGGGTTTCCACCACAACAGTAGTCACATTCGACATACTTTCCTCAACCGTCCCACCATTATAGGGATTTGAAAGTGCAATTACCCTGTACTGGATTTCTCCCTGCTGAAATCCATTAATAAGGGACTGAATATTTTCATTCCACTGCGTGGTGATCGGGCCCACAGTCGCAATATCGACAAACTGACCATCGCCGTTGTTTCGCTGGATCAGATATCCTGAAAGTCCGGGTTCATAGATTTCGTAGGGAGTCCAGCTGAGTGTAACGATCTGGTTGTTCAGCTCATTGACAAGCAGGACACTGTTTCCTGTGTTTGATTCGGAAATTGTTATGGGTGTATTACACGGGACGGGTTGGAAAACAGACTCCACCAGGTACTGGTAACTAATGGTGCTGGTTTGAAACTGGTCCTGTACCACCTGGGTGGATGCTAACACGTTCCAGCTGATATTCACTTCTGTAAACGGGGTAGCCGGATTACTTCTCCGAAGCAATCTGAAACTGGTCACCGGTCCTGCAATATCGGCCGAATACTGAATTTCCACTGTGGATACATCCAGCACTGTTACATGATCGATGGTCAGGTAGGAGGGAGATTCCGGGAAGATAGTGGCAACCGTATCAATGGCAGAAAGAGAGGAGATTCCGCTGGAGGCATTAACAGTTTCGACGTAATAGGTATAGTCAGTAGCCACCTGCACGTCCGCATGTATATAGGATAAGGTGGAAGCAGGAACAAATAAAAGCAGTTGCATAGGGGCACCTGATATTCCACCATAGACCTTGTATCCTGAAATCAGCCCTTCCCAGCCTAAATATGGGGTCCAGGTGATGGTGTTGGATTGGGTACAAATATCAAACTCCGTGGTTAAGGATACGGCCTGGTGCACATTGTCCCCAAACAAACTCTCATTGCTTGGGATGGAATTATCTTCG
>JAYEOJ010000098.1:0-4953 GCA_034722835.1 Bacteroidota bacterium
CCTGATGACATAATGGGGTTGAATGAATTCTTTGGTATGCTTTAATAAATGAATTACTCTGTATGTCGAATCCAGTCCCCCGGTCCAGAATACGTGATGTATTTCTTTCTTTTCTTTCATATCTCTGTAATTATTTAAACACCTGAAATAAAAACTTTTTGTCTGCCGTAGGTTAGCTTCCTCCAGAGTGCCTCGATCGGACCGTATCGGAACAATTTTAACCATACGTAGGAAACAAGGACTATCAGGATCCAGATACCCAGTACAAAACCCATCTGCCCCAGTCTTTCCACCTTTCCAAACAGACCGAAACCGCTTCCATAGAAAACAAAAGTAGCTATGAAAGACATCAAGATATAATTTGTAAAGGCCATTTTACCCACAGATGCAAACAAATTTTTAAATCTCTGAAAACTGCTCTTCTTGCAAATCAGCATAACGATCCCAATATAGCCAAGGCCCATAGCCTGGCTACCGATATAATTTAACCTGGAGCCAATAAAACGGGAAAATTCCATGTCCCAATGGGTCCTGAAATCGAATACCATGTCGAGACTTGTCAGGATCAACCCTGAACTTATCCCAATTACAGCTAATCTCCTGTAAAGTGTGTTTGAATGAGTGGCAGAAAGAAACTCCCATTTTTGAAGCGCCATTCCCAGTAGCATTAATGCGCTGACTCTCCAGAACCTTTGTAAGAATAAATGCTTGACCTGCATAAATACTGATTCCCGAAACCTGTAGTTCACCTGTTCGATCCAGGGCCCTCTGAAAACTTCTATTTGGTCCTGGATTGCCTGAGGAGCAGGATCCCAGCTGCTTTTCGCTATTTCAACATAGCCTTCAGGCAGTATGGGGAGACATAAGCCAGCAAATAGGTAAGTGATTACCGGAACCATATACAGAATAAAACTTATCCAGAGCAATTTCACCGGCGGCAGTTTACGGAACAGGAATACCAGCATGCCACAGAGGCTGTATGCAAACAGAATATCACCCATCCAGAGCAGGTACCTGTGCATCAGTCCGAACAACAGGAGCCATCCCATTCTTCTGTAATGTAAAGCTCTGCTGTTTTTTCCTTTGGCATCGGCCCTGGTGGTAAATAATATGATTCCTGCACCGAATAGAATGGAAAAGATGGTCAGAAACCTGCCATGGGCCAAAAGGTGGCTCAGGATCCATACCCATTTATTCCATCCTGTCATATCTCCATAGACAGTCGGATTCAGATATGCAGCAGCAGGCATTGAGAAGCTCTGGATATTCATGATCAGGATCCCGAGAACTGCAATTCCGCGCAAAACGTCCAGTGATATGATCCTTCCGCAGGATTTGACTTGATTCATCCAAAGACTGCCCTCAGGAGGTTTTGAAAATTCTCATCAGGGTTGTGGCAGCTTCCTTCACACGTACAGAATACTCCTCATAGTGACTTTCATCAAGATTTCTTTCAGGGTAGTCCTTCAGTATGGACGCCAGCTCATCCGGATTGTGGGGATCAAAGTAGCCATGATCTTCTCCCAGTTGTTCGATATTAACCCCCAGGCTTGCAGCTATGACCGGAACCTGCAATGACCTGGCATCTTCAATTACTGTACTCCAACCCTCAAACAGACTGGGCTGAATCACTGCCTGTGAATGTCTCATAAGCTGTAATTGATCGCTTCTGGAAATAATCCCCATCATGCTGATTTGATCCGCCAGCTGATTCTCATTAATGCTATTGTGCAGTTCTGTCATATAGGGCGAGTCACTTGCATCTGGAAATTTACCGGTGATGGCCAGGTGTATCCTCACCCCCTTTTCTTTCAGTCTGGCCTGCGTCTGAAATAAAACACGATGGTTCTTATGCTTATGGAACTGGTTGGATACAAGAAAATAACGCTCAGGAAGATTGTATTTCTCCCGGAGTTTTTCAATCCCCTCCATTACCATTTCCTCAATAATGGATACAAAATGATAGATATGTATGTTCAACCCTTTCCTTACCTTGAAAAATCTTTCCAGGTCCTTGTGGGCATCGTGACTGGAAAGCACCAGGTCGTCCGTGTTGCGCAGGGCATTTTTCACCCTCGTATTCCTTCCAAGCCTTTGTTTTCTTGAGAAAAATTCAGGATAGTGTTTGTGCTGAAAATCAGCCGACCAGGAGATCAGTTTAACATCTGTTTTGGTCCGGACCGGATAATCCTGCAAGGGGTAGATTACATCAAGCTTATGCTCCTTTAGTATATCATTGATAAAGAGATTCTTACGCAATATCATGGACTTGATATTCCCACTGATTAAGGATGGGTAATCATGCTCAACCATGTGGATGTAGGGATAGTCAAACTCTTCCAGGAATCTTTTCAGTCGAGGTTTATAGAACAAGGTGATTTCCGGCTTGTCTTCGTCGTCAAGAAAGTTAAGTGTCTTGACAATATTAATGATGTAAATGATCCCGCCCATCCAGGAAGGATCGAAGTTGAACATCACTCCCAGTTTAAGTCTTCTTTTTTCCATCATGTCAGATTTGAATTATCTATTTATTCCAGTTATCAATTAAGTCCTTTATTCCTTCATCAATCCCCCATACAGGCTCCCATCCGGCTTTCTCCTTGAGTTTGCTTACATCAGCCAGAAGGTGCTGGCGTTCCACTTTCCGTACCCTGGCAGGGTCCACCTCAATAGTAATCTCTTCGTTCAGCTGTCTTCCAAATGCTTCTACTATTTCCACAACTGAATACTCTATTCCCCTTCCCAGATTGAAAGTATCATAACCCACTCCTTCCAGTTGCAGCAGCTTATTAACGGCAGAAGCCATATCGAAGGTATGGATGAAGTCGCGTTTGGGGGTCAGGTTCCCAAGATTGATGGTCCGCAGGCCTTCCTGCAGCTGCTTCTCAACTTCAGGAATCAGGTGCGGATTGGTCTCGTTGGGCCCGAATGCGTTGAAAAAGCGGCAAACGATAGTATCAATCCCTGTGTCAAACCAGAACTCCTTACAAAGACTTTCACCGGTAAGCTTGGTCAGTCCGTATATATCCAGGGGCAATACCTCGTGGCTTTCGCTGACTGCTTCGTCAGCAATGGGATATACGGCAGCCGTGGAGGCAAAAAAGAGCTTTTGCAGTGCAGGAAGCCTTTTACAGGCATTCAGAACATTCATGGTCCCGCGTATGTTGGTATCCGCAGCCTCATGAGGGTGCTGATTGCAGTAAGGGATGAAGTGAATGGCTGCCAGATGGACCACCATATCGGGAGCCACCTGTTCCATGACTTCATTCACCTTATCCTTATCCCTGATATCTGCCAGGAAGAAATTCGAATCAGGAACATCAATAAAGTCCCTGCTCCCAAAGGACAGGTTGTCCAGTACGTAAATATCATGGTTTTCCTTTTGCAGGACAGGTACAACTGCCGAGCCTATAAATCCGGCTCCTCCTGTGATCAATGTTTTCATATTGTTCGTTTTTAGTTGGTATTTTCAATGTTATTTCGGTTCAGAATAAAGCTCAGATACTTATCTCCTATTACAGAAATAGAAAAACCTTGTATATCCTCAAAAGCATGCTTCCCGAATTCCTTTCTCATTTCTTCATCACTCATCAGCAGATCCAGCCTTTCCCTGAATTGTTCGTCGTCAAACAGGGGTACCAGGAAGCCATTCCGGCCATCTGTAATCATCTCGGACGGTCCGGCTACACAGTCATAGGAAACAACCGGCAAACCAGCCGACATGGCCTCTCCAATGACATTTGGAAATCCTTCAGAGCTTGATGTAAATGCAAAAATGGAGCTTTTGAGGTAGAAATCCTCTATACCGGACTGCTTCCCCAGCAACATAACCCGGCCCTCCAGATTCAGTGCTTTTATCAGAGCTTCCAGTCTTTCCGTATGTTTCTGCTTGAGATGATCATAACCCACAATAAGCAGCTTCCAGTCAGTGAGGCTGAGCTTTGAGAAGATCTCTATCAGTCTGTCCTGGTGCTTACTCTTAATAAGGCGTCCGACCATTAGAATGCTCTTTTCCCGTTTCATATCAGACGATCCTTCCAGTATCCTCCTTATGGGGTTTCCAATAACCGCAATATTCTTATGCCTTATATTCTTCAGAAAGATCTCCCTTGCTGTTTCTGACTGTAAGATCACTCCTTTTGCCCTGGGATAAAGCCATCGACGAAGACTGTCATGAAGCCGGCCCAGGCTTTTATCGGGCTGACTCCGGTCCGACACGTATACCGGGAATCTTAATCCCAGTACCGACAGCAAAACAAAATTGTTCCAGTATTCACCGTAGCTCAGGATCGTGGACGGCCCGATTTTCTTTATGGTCTTCCGTAAAAATGCAAGGGTTTTTAAGGTATGGAAAAAGCGATACTTATCACGGAAGCGGAAGACGGGTTTATGCAAAACTACGCTCTCCGGTATCTTAAAGAAAACTTCTCTTGTCTTACCATAAAGAATAAGATTCACTTCCAGTTTTTCTTTATGCGAAAAATGCCAGAGCAATTCAGACATGACCCTTTCCATTCCCCCTGCCTGCAGGGATGGGATCACAAGACAAATCTTAGTTTTTTCCATCAACGATTTGCTACAGGATTAATTCTTCAAAATATCCTCCACCATCCATCCATAAGGATCAAAGGAGCCTTCATGCCATGCCATATCTTCTGACCAGTAGCCCTGACAGTCATCATATCCGTAAGGCATAAAACCATAGCTTATCTCCAGTATCTTCGGATTGCCGTTTTCATATACAAAGTCAAAAGCCACACACTGGGATTTAAGCTTCTTTGCCACTTCAAAGGATAATTCAATGGTCCTTTCTTCAAACAGTTCCCTGTCATACAGGATATGACCGCTGCCGGATGCCCTGAAATCATTCTTTCTTACCAGCCGTTTTATGGCAAATGCTTTATCATTAATCACCACAACCCTAATGTCATGATCATTTCCGGCAATAAACTC
>JAYEOJ010000099.1:0-4930 GCA_034722835.1 Bacteroidota bacterium
GATTACGAAACCCAAATTACTGATAATCAATGGATTTAATTAATAAAATTAGAGAGCAGGCCCGCCAGGACTGCCAGCGGATTGTACTTCCTGAAGGATTTGAAGAAAGAACAATAATGGCAGCAGATGCGATCATCAGAGAAAAACTCTGTTATATCTACCTGATTGCCGACCCGGAAGAGCTGGAAAAGAAAGTGAAGCAGTACGGATTAAAGAACATCGAAAAGGCCACAATCATTAATCCCAAGGACCATCCCAAGAAAAAAGCCTATACCGAATTGTTGTATGGACTCAGAAAAGAGAAAGGGATGACCATGGATGAGGCAGGCAAGCTGGTGGAAGATCCCCTCTACCTGGGAACTCTGATGATTAAAGCCGGAGACGCGGACGGAGAGGTTGCAGGAGCGGCCAATGCCACGGGCGATGTATTGCGTCCTGCCTTTCAAATTGTAAAGACCATGCCCGGAATCAGCATTGTTTCGGGAGCTTTTATCATGATCCTGAATGACAAATCCTTTGGTGAAGATGGCGTACTGGTATTTGCCGATGGCGCCGTGCATCCCGATCCCGACGAAAAACAACTGGCAGAAATCGCAGTGGCAACGGCAGCCACAACCCGTTCCATCCTTGGATTCGAACCACGGATCGCCATGATCAGCTTCTCCACCAAGGGAAGTGCCAGTCACCCCATGGTTGACAAGGTGGCCAATGCCACCAAACTGGCCCGGGAAATGGATCCTACCCTGCTTATCGGCGGAGAGTTGCAGGCAGATGCCGCACTGGTAGAGGCCATTGCTGCCAGCAAAGCACCTGACAGTCCCATTCAGGGCAATGCCAATGTCCTGATATTCCCCGATTTAAATGTGGGCAATACAGCATATAAACTGGTACAGCGACTGGCAAAAGCCGAGGCTGTGGGTCCTGTGTTACAGGGAATGGCCGCACCCATCAATGATCTGTCAAGGGGCTGTTCCGTTAGCGATATTGTCAACCTGGTGGCCATTACATCCAACCAGGCTTCAGGAATAAAAAAATCAGAAATAGATTGTGATTCAACGAGTTTAACAGACCTACATTCATGATTATATTAGTTTTAAACTGCGGTAGTTCATCCATCAAGTACCAATTATTCAACATGGGTGATACAGAGGAGGTGATCGCTAAAGGGATAGTGGAACGGATCGGCTATACCGATGCAGTGATTTCCCACAAACCAACTGGTAAAGCGAAGCACAAGCAAATCCTGCCCATTATGGACCATACCACGGGGATCAACCTGGTAATGGCTGCCCTGGTGGATGAGGAGCATGGTGTTCTGAAGAATGTTGAAGAGATTGTTTCCGTTGGGCACCGCGTGGTGCAGGGTGGAGAGAAATACCAGGAGAGCGTGCTGATTACCAAGGAAGTCATCCAGGACATTGAAGCCTGTGTTGATCTGGCACCGTTGCATAATCCGGCCAACCTGAAGGGGATCATCTCCATTGACACCCTGTTACCCGGCATCCCCCAGGTCGCCGTCTTTGATACCTCCTTTCACCAGAGCATGCCATCGCACGCTTTTATGTATGCCATACCCAGGGAATACTATGAGAAATACGGCGTCCGGAAATACGGCTACCATGGTACCAGCCACAAATTTGTATACAAGCGGGCCAGTCAGATCCTGAACAGGGATACCCGCGATATGAAGGTGGTTTCGTGCCACTTGGGAAACGGGGCATCAGTAACAGCCATTGAGCATGGAAAATCCATGGATACTTCCATGGGTTTCACTCCGGTGGACGGATTGATCATGGGAACCCGCACCGGGGATATTGATCCGGGAGTATTGCTTTTCCTGGCCGATAAGGAGCACCTGAGCCTGAAGGGAGTCAGCAACATGATCAACAAGCGCAGTGGTATGATGGGTATCTCCGAGATTTCATCTGATATGCGCGATCTGGAACTGGCCTACTATGAAGGAAACGAACGTGCCAACCTGGCGCTGACCATGTATGCCTACCGGGTAAAAAAGTTCATCGGGGCCTATGCGGCTATTATGAATGGATTGGACCTGGTGATTTTTACAGGAGGTATCGGGGAGAACGATTTTAATATCCGCCGAATGATCCTCCAGAATATGGAATACCTGGGACTGGATTTTGACGAACCCGGGAACCATGGTGTGAAGGGAGAGGACAAACTCATCTCCAAACCCGATTCAAAGGTGGCCGCCATGGTGATAAGAACCAACGAAGAGCTGGTTATCGCCACGGATACCTATAAAATCCTGGAGAAGTGCTGCTAAGCACTCAAATGTGTTGAATATCATAACAGGATGCCCTGTGCAAACCGGGTATTTCTTTTTCTTTGTGGTGGAATAACAAACAGGAATATGCTAACAAAACTTGCACAGCTGCGTGAATTACTGGATAAGAGCCACAAACCCAAGAAACTGATACTGGCCGCCTCTGAGGATGCTCACTCCCTGAATGCTGTATTCAATGCAGCAGCAGAAAAGATCATCCGTCCCATCCTGGTGGGAGACCGGGAAAAGACTTTTGGAATGGCAGAAATTCTGAACCTGGATATCAGCAAGTTTGAGTTTGTAGAGGCTGCAAACCCTATTGAAGCAATAACTACCTCTGTCAAGATGGTTCATGACCAGAAGGCCGATGTACTGATGAAGGGAAAAGTAGGCACCTCCGATATGCTCCGTTGTGTTCTGAATAAGGAATACGGACTGCGTACCGGAAACCTCCTCTCCCATTTTGCGTATTTTGAGGTGGAGACCTATCACAAACTGATTGCAGTCACCGATGTGGCCATGAATATCGCACCAAATCTGACAGAGAAGATCGGAATACTCAATAATTCGGTGAGGATCCTGAACAATCTTGGAATTGCAAAACCCAAGGTGGCGGTGCTGGGTGCGGTTGAGAAAGTGAATACCGAAATGGATGCCACCCTGGATGCAGCCCTGCTTTCTAAAATGAACCAGCGTGACCAGATCCTGAACTGCATTGTGGACGGGCCGCTGGCCTTTGATAATGCGGTATCGTTCGAAAGTGCCAAGCACAAAGAGATCAAAAGCGATGTTGCCGGTGATACCGATTTGTTGCTGATGCCGGATATCGAAGTGGGGAATGTCCTTTACAAATCAATGGTATTTTTTGCCAAGGCCAAAGTGGCTTCCATGATTGTGGGTGCATCTGCTCCCATTGTACTAACTTCCAGGTCCGATTCAGAGCAGGCAAAATTTGATTCCATCCTGCTGGCAGCAGTGGCGGCCGAAAATGATGAAAAAAGCCGGTAAACAGGCTAAAAACAGGCTTATAATGGATGCTAACCACATACTTGTCATCAATCCGGGTGCAACTTCCACAAAAATTGCTGTTTACCTGGAAAACAGGTCGGTTTTTTTGAAGACCATCCGCCATGAATGCGGCGATCTGGAGGCTTTCAGCAGTACAAGTGAGCAACTGGACTACAGACGTAATCTGGTGCTGAGTGAAGTAGAAGCGAACCACATACCCTTCGACCATGTGGGTGTGATCATTGCAAGGGGCGGACTGATTCACCCCATCGAGTCGGGTGTATATGAAGTGAACAAAGCAATGATTGCCGATCTGGAAACAGGGGTCATGGGTGAGCACGCCAGCAATCTGGGTGGATTGATCGCCCACAGCCTGCTCAAGAAATTCACCCGGGCCGGGGCCTACATAGCCGATCCGGTGGTTGTGGATGAGCTGCAGGAGGTAGCCCGGATTTCGGGGCACCCCGAGTTTGAACGAATTTCGATTTTCCATGCCCTGAATCAGAAAAGTGTGGCCCGCACCTATGCCCATTCCAGGGGTGTGGAGTACGAGGATCTGAACCTGGTGGTTGCCCACCTTGGAAGCGGTATCTCCGTGGGTGCCCATCAGAAAGGCAGGGTTATCGATGTAAACAACGCACTGGATGGCGAGGGACCTTTCGGTCCGGAACGGTCAGGTACCCTGCCTGCCGGAGCCCTGGCAAGGTATTGTCTGGAAAAGGATGTAAGCTGGTCCGATGTAAGAAAAATGCTTATTGGCGAAGGGGGCCTTTATGCATATGCGGGACATAAAGATGCCCGGAAGATCGAAAAGGAAGCCAACAAAGGGAATGCCGAAGCCATGCTTCTGCAGAATGCAATGGCTTACCAGATAAGTAAAGAGATCGGTGCCATGGCCACGGTGCTGGGTGGTGAAGTTGATGCCATCCTGATCACCGGTGGTATTGCCCATAATCCTGATCTTACCGGGGAAGTAAAAAGGAGAGTTGACTTTATCGCCCCGGTTCTGATCTTTCCCGGTGAGGATGAGATGAGGGCCCTGGCACATAATGGATCACTGCTACTCAGTGGAAAAATCACGCCCAGGCAGTACACTGTGAAAAAGGAGTGTGAATGAAAAAGACCGTACTGTTGCTGGCGTTTGCTGCCCTGATGTTCTCAGCGGCAGCTCAGGAGGAGGAGACGAGCGGAAGAAAAGGAAAATTCTTCCTGATTCCCGAGTTGTGGCTCTCCTTTGGCAACAGCACCTACATTGATATTTCGCCCATGGTGGGCTACCATGTACTGGATCGTCTCTCCCTTGGCCTCGGACCCCACTACATATACCAGTCAGTAAAGTCAACTCCTTACTATCCTGCCTATCAGTCCCACACTTACGGGATCAAAAGCTTTACACGATTTGCCCTGATCACCAATGCGGAAGAGTGGTTGCCCATCAAGCTCTTCAGCGAACTGTATTTTCACATGGAATATGAGTGGCTCAGCCTGGAAGAAGAATACTATGTTCCTCCATATACCGGCGAAGGACGCTATGATTACCATGGAATCCTTGTGGGCGGAGGACTTGCTCAGCGGATAGGTATGTATAATTCGGTCTCCTTTACCATCCTGTGGGATATCAATAATACCGGTATA
>JAYEOJ010000100.1:0-4926 GCA_034722835.1 Bacteroidota bacterium
CAACCTCTACAGAACCCCGGAGTTCAAAGCTGAACAAACGGAGGTGCTGACCCTGCTGGAACGCGTCTTCGGGCTTTTTAAGGAACAGGCAGAACAACAGGATACCGGATTAAAAATCGATTGTCCGGACTCATCACTGCAAGTTCTGCTGGATGTCAGAATGATTGAACAGGTAATTATCAACCTGGTCAAGAATGCCATGGAAGCCGTCAGGGATCAGGCCACCAGGGATATCATCCTCTCGGTCATGCGAAACAAAAAAGAACTTACAATTTCAGTGGAGGACACTGGAGCCGGCATCCCAGCCGAACAGATGGATAGTATATTCATGCCTTTCTTCTCTACCAAAGAAACGGGGACAGGTATCGGGCTCAGCTTTTCCCAGCACATCATGAGACTGCACGGAGGATATATCAGGGTAAGTTCCACCCAGGGAAAAGGAAGTATATTTGAACTTGTATTTACCGGCAAATAAGAGATTTCGGACAAACTTGAGAACAAAACAGAGGAGATATAAGTTATTAAATGAAATAAGCAACCATGCCAATCAATGTACCCACCCAACTCCCGGCCATCGAAGAGCTGAAAAGAGAGAATATTTTCATCATGGAGGAGAGCCGCGCCATCCACCAGGACATCCGTCCACTGAGGGTGGCCATGCTGAACCTGATGCCTGTAAAAATGGTTACCGAGACCGATCTGCTCCGCTCCCTGGCCAACACCCCTTTGCAGGTGGAACTGGACCTGCTTTACATGGATACACATGAATCGAAGAACACCCCCCGTGAGCATATGGAAGTGTTTTACAAGACCTTTGATGAGATCAGGGAGCATAAGTATGACGGGCTGATTATCACCGGGGCCCCGGTGGAACACCTTGAATTCGAGCAAGTGGATTACTGGAAAATCCTTTGCGAGATAATGGAGTGGAGCAAGACCCAGGTGAGCAGCACCATGCATATTTGCTGGGGAGCCCAGGCCGGACTCTATTACCATTATGGAATAAAGAAATACCCGCTTCCTGCCAAGGCCTTTGGCATTTTTGATCATCAGATCAGTGACCGGAAACACCACCTGGTCAGGGGCTTCGACGATGTGTTCCCCGCCCCTCACTCCAGGTATACGGAGAACCGTCTGGAAGATATTAAGGCCCATCCGGAACTGGTGCCCCTGGCCTGGTCCGACCAGGTGGGATCCAACATTGTTCTTTCCAGAGACAACCGGCAGATCTTTATTTCGGGGCACCTGGAATACAATCCGCTGACGCTGAAAAATGAATTTGAGCGGGACCTTGCCAGGGGACTGGATACAGCCGTGCCAGAGAACTACTTTCCGGGGGATGATCCATCTAAGGATCCGGTGATCCGCTGGAGGGCCCATGCCAGCCTGCTATTTTCAAACTGGCTCAATTACTATGTCTACCAGGTAACGCCCTACGACTGGAAGTAAGCATTGCGGCTCCTGTTCAAAGATCCACATCCAGGTTGATCAGTCCGCAGCGGCGGGCTTCTTCCACCACCTGCATGTACTCCTCCCTGTGTACGGGCCGGTTTATTTCAGAATAAAGGTGAGCCCGGTAGGCGGGCCGGTACTGGAGCATAAGATTCACATAGGTAACCTTCGGCAGCCTGGCAGCGATCCAGCGCACGGCATCCATGGAGCCACTGACTTCTCCCGGCATCACCAGATGACGGATCATCAACCCCCCTAAGATCCTGCCACTTATTAAGGGCATGGCCACTCCCACCTGTCGGTTCATCTCCAATAGAGCTGATTTTGTAATAGAAGGATAACTCTCTGCTTCTGCAGAAAACCTCCCGGCCATTTCCGGATCCGTGTATTTAAAGTCCGCCAGATAAATATCCACTACTCCATCAAGCAATGCAAGGACATCGGGACGTTCCCAGCCACTGGTATTGTATACCAGGGGTATTCTCAATCCCCGGGATGCAGCAAGGTCCAGCCCCAGCACCACATGGGGAGAATAGTGAGTGGGTGTTACCACGTTAATGTTTTCGCAACCAGAGTCCTGAAGCTGAAGCATCATGGCGGCCAGCTCCTCAACGCTGCATTCTGTCCCTGCCCCCTGGTGACTGATATCCCAGTTCTGACAAAACACACAGCCCAGGTTGCAGTGACTCAGGAATACGGTTCCCGAGCCTCCCCCTCCCACCAGCGGTCTCTCCTCCCCGAAGTGGGCATTGAAAGAGGCTACTTTCAGGGCAGATCCTGCTTTACAGAATCCCTGCTCACCCTCCAGGCGGTTCACCCTGCACTCCCTGGGGCAAAGATCGCAACGGGCCATACGTTTCCATAATAGTTCGCCCCGCCTCTTCAACATCCCGCTTTGGTGTAGCCTGACATATCCCGGTTTAAAATGGTATCCATTCACACCTTAAAATTATAGAATCTCTTTTAATCAGCAGAAATAATCCGATTTGACTTTCGCATTCTAATGCCATAAATTTACTAGACCAAAAGCCCTAACATATGCCTGAAAACAAGAGCATTAAAAAATTCATCTCCCTCCCGGTCATACAAACCTTCCTGATATACCTCAGTAGCGGCTGGATCATCCTGGAGATGACTGATTATTTTATCAATCATTATGACCTGACAGCAAGATTCAGGGATATAATGCTGATTATTATGATCATTGGTCTGCCCATTGCTCTCCTTTTAACCTGGATATTCAGCAGGGAAAAGCCGAAGGAAGAAGAAAAAGGAGCAGGAGTGTTTAAAATCCTTCTGAAAAGACCCTGGTTTTCCATTCCCGCAGTGGTGGTGATCGGTATGCTGATTTTTTCATCTGTTCGATACATTTATCAGCACAAAACAGAGGATGCAGCATATCCAAACATTTCAGCGGCAATGCAGCTACCAGAAGTCTCGCTGGCTGTGCTTCCCTTTACCAGTTTCACCGGAAGTTCCGACCAGGACTGGGTGATTGCAGGACAGCATGAATCACTGATCCATGAACTCTCCCGGGTAAGTCGGTTCAGACCCCTCAGGATCATTAGCCGTAGTACGGTGGATGCCTTTAAAAATTATGATAAATCCATCTCTGAGATTGCCAGGGAAATTAACGTGGATTACCTGGTAGAAACTTCTGTACTGACATCCGAAGATTCAGTAACCCTCCAGCTCAGATTGATCCATATTGATCCGGAGGAAAGCGTCGTTTGGGCGGAAACCCTGTCCAGCGATTACAAGCATATTCTTGTATTTTACAGCAGTCTTGCCAATCAGATCGCTCGAAGAGTCAACCTGGCTCTCTCACCTGATGAAGAGGAGCTACTTGGAATTGACAGGGAGATAAATCCCGAATGTTACAAGGCTTATCTCCGGGGCATGTACAATTTAAACCTGCTGACTCCTGAGGGAATGGACAAGGGGCTGGAATACCTGCATGAAGCTGTAAGGATCGATCCGGCCGAACCTTTTGCCCATGCAGGCCTGGCCCTTGGTTATCTGGAGATCGCACACAGCCCCCTGGACCCGGGTGATGCTTTAACGAAAGCCGAAGCCGCTGCTTCACAGGCATTCAGACTGGATACGACCTTGGCAGAGATATATACGGCGCTTGGAGAAGTATACCTGTACGAACTCTGGAAATTTGATCTGGCCAAGGAGTATCTGGAAAAAGCACTGCGCATCAATCCCAACCTGGCCATTGCTCACTATCATTATGCCTGGGCACTGTTTCTATTCGGTGACACGGAGGGAGCGATCCGGGAACATAATCTTGCCCGGAAATATGATCCCTTCAATCCCTTGCACACGGCCTATTTAGGTATTTTATATTATGCAAACGGACAGTTCGATAAGGCTATTGAAACCACTCTGGAGTCATTTGAACTCAAAAAAGACTATTCAGGCGGGTATTTTGTACTCGGATGGGCCTATTTACATGCCGGAATGCCAGAAAAAGCCATTAAGACACACCAAAAAATGATAGAGCTTTACCCCTGGTGGTCGTGGGGACTGGGCTATACCTATGCGGCTACCGGTCATACAGCAGAAGCGGAAGAGATCGCCAAGCAGTTAGAGAGCGGGGACCCGAACAATTGGAAAGCAGTCGGACTGGCATATATATATACCGGACTCGGCAGGATGGATGAAGCTTTTAAATGGCTGAATTACGAGCCGCACCATGCCTTCACCGCATGGGCCGCAGTGCAGCCAGAGTTCAAAGAGTTGTGGAAAGATCCCCGTTTTGAAGAATTCCTGGAAAGACTGAATCTTCCGGAATAAGCTGCGAATTCAAATATTGTAAAGGAGCAGTACACACACTGGTGTAATTGAGCATGCCGGTGCGATGCAGCTTCAGATAGACCGGTCCGAAAGGAATGACGTTTATAATTTAAAAAGCCAGCTTGAACACTCCAATTTAATGAATTTAGATTATACCTTTAAGGCATACAATCTAACTGAACAAACTAATAACACATGAAAATAGCATCCCTGATCATTACAATCCTGACCCTTACCCCGGTGGCATCAGCCCAAACAGGCAAAGTATATGACATGCTCACCATGGATAGTGAAATCCTGGATATGGAGCGGAAATACGCCATCTACCTTCCCCCCGACTACGAAACATCAGAACGCAGCTATCCTGTACTTTACCTGCTCCATGGTGCCGGTGACGACCAGACCGGATGGGTTCAGTTCGGAGAAGTACTGCATATAGCCGATAAGGCCATACTGGAAGGTTCGGCCACCCCCATGATCATTGTGATGCCCGATGGGAATACAAAACGCAGGGGCTATTTTAATGACGCAAAGAATGAGTGGAGGTACGAGGACTTCTTTTTTGAAGAATTCATGCCTTACGTGGAGTCTACATATCGCATCAAAGGCGAAAAAAGATACCGGGCCATCTCGGGCCTCTCCATGGGTGGAGGCGGCACCTTTATGTATGCC
>JAYEOJ010000101.1:0-4895 GCA_034722835.1 Bacteroidota bacterium
TAACTATCTGCTTATAAACTTTATAGCATACAAACAAATGAAAAGATTCGTCCTTCCAGTATTTGCAGCACTTTTTCTATTTTCCTGCGACACCACTCCGCCTCCCGTGGCCCTGGCTCCCTTGCCCGAGGCCAGACAGCTTAAATGGCATGAGCTGGAGTTTTATGCCTTTGTGCATTTCAATATGAATACCTTCACCGATATGGAATGGGGCCTGGGCGGGGAATCGCCGGAATTGTTCAATCCCACGGAACTGGATTGCCGGCAATGGGCACAGGTGTGCAGTGAAGCCGGAATGAAAGGGATTATCCTCACCGCCAAACACCACGATGGTTTTTGTCTCTGGCCTTCGGAGTATACGGAGCATTCAGTGAAGAATTCGCCCTGGAAAAATGGAAAGGGAGATGTGGTCAGGGAGCTGGCGGATGCCTGTGAAGAATTTGGTCTGAAGCTGGGTTTGTACCTTTCGCCCTGGGACCGGAATCACGCGGAGTATGGGACCGATGCCTATATCACCTACTTCCGTAACCAGCTGACAGAACTGATGAGTAATTACGGGGAGGTCTTTGAAGTATGGTTTGATGGCGCCAATGGGGGCACCGGATATTATGGCGGGGCCAATGAGGAAAGAAGGGTCGATCGCAAGACCTACTACGACTGGCCCAATACCAGGCAGATCGTCAGGGATCTTCAGCCCGATGCAGTTATGTTCAGCGATGCGGGTCCGGGTGTTCGCTGGGTAGGCAATGAAGCAGGCTGGGCCGGTGAGACCAACTGGAGCATTATTCGAAGGGATGAATTCTGGCCGGGATCGCCCAACTACAAGGATCTGACCAGCGGACATGAGGATGGAACTCACTGGGTACCTGCCGAAGTGGATGTATCCATCCGGCCCGGATGGTACTATCATAAATCGGAAGATCATAAGGTGAAATCGGTCAAGCACCTGGTGGATATCTACTACCATTCAATCGGGAGGAATGCTTCTTTTCTTCTGAATTTTCCGGTGGACCGGCGGGGACTGATCCATGAGAGGGACGTGGAGCAACTGATGAAAATGGTGGAAGTGGTCCGTCGCGACCTGGAGACAGACCTGGCCTGGAACGCAAGTGTTGAAGCAAGCCAGGTAAGGGGAGATTCCAGGAAATTTGATGCGCGGAAAGTAGTGGATGGTGATCCGGATACATACTGGGCGACTGATGATGGGGTGGTAAGTGCTTCACTGACCTTTGATTTTGGAAATGAGACCACCTTTAACCGCTTCCTGGTCCAGGAGTACATCCCGCTGGGGCAACGGGTGAAGGAATTCTCCCTGGAGGCCTGGGTGAACGGTGCCTGGGTGGAGATTGACAGGCAGACAACCATCGGGAACAAACGAATATTGAGGTTTGAAAACGTGAGCAGTGATAAACTCCGCCTGAATATTCTGGATGCCAGAGCCTGTCCCATCATCTCAAACGTGGAAGTTTATCATGCCCCCAAGTTACTGGAACCACCAGGCATTGAGCGGGATAAGCTGGGTAATGTAAGTATGAAGGCCTTTGATAACGGACTGGAAATCTATTACACCATGGATGGTAAGGATCCCGATGTTAAATCAGCCGCATATACGGAATCTTTTGAGCTAAAGGGTAAAGGTGAGATCAGGGCCATGGTACATGACCCCGCCACCGGGGAGTCCAGTGCGGTGACTCTGCAACAATACGATATTTGCAAGGGACTCTGGAAAGTGCTCACGCCCGATCCAAAACTATATCACAGGGTAGGAGCGGCCATTGATGCCAATCCGCGAACCATTTGGAGAAGCAAGGCGGAACAGGGCCTGCCCCAGGCCATGGTGGTGGATCTGGGAGAAGACCTTGAGCTAAAAGGTTTTACCTATCTACCCACCCAGGCACGTTATATTGACGGTACCATCTCCCATTACAAACTATTCCTGAGCAAGGACGGTAAACGGTGGGGCCAGGCTGTATCCGCAGGGGAATTCAGCAATATCAGGAACAGTCCGGTTCTGCAGACCATAACATTTGAGTCTGTACCTGCCCGCTTTATCAAATTTGTGGCTGAGCGGGAAATCAACGACGGCGCTTTTGCAAGCATCGCAGAGCTGGGGATTATCACATCAGACTAGAATCCGGGCATGAAAAAACTGCATGTAATTGGAATGATCCTGGCTGTCCTGCTCATACTTCACTGTAATGAGTCAGACGCTCAGGTTCCAGTCGACAGTTCGCGGCTGGTCAGAATCCTTACCTATAATATATATCATGGAGAAACTTTAAAGGGGGATTTTGACCTGGATCTGATTGCCGGGGTGATCCGTGAGGCAGAACCGGATCTGGTGGCTCTTCAGGAGGTGGACTTTCGTACGAAGCGTGCCAGGAACATGGACCTGGCTTGCGAGTTGGGGAATCGGACCGGGCTGGTGCCACTGTTTGGAAGGGCCATGTATTTCGATGGAGGTGAATACGGGGAGGGCATCTTATCCAGGTATTCATTTATATCCACCCGGAATCACTCGCTGCCATTTCAGGAAGGAAGAGAGCCAAGGTCCGCCCTGGAGGCTCATATAGTGCTTCCGGGCGGTGATACCATTGCCTTTGTGGGTACACACCTGGATCATACCGGGGATGAAACGGATCGGATCAGCCAGGCCTCTCGCCTGAATGCTCTTTTAACGGAAGGGGACAGGCCTGTTATTCTTAGCGGGGACCTCAATGCCAGACCGGAAAGCAAAACCATGTCCATTTTGTTTTCAGAGTGGACCGGGTCTGATCCTGAGCATGCACCCACCAGTCCGTCTATGGCCCCGCGGGGCAAAATTGATTACATTTTATACCGGCCTGCCAATCGTTGGAGGGTGATTGAATCCAGGGTGATCTGCGATTCAATTGCATCCGATCACTGTGCAGTATTAAGCGTACTGGAACTGCTGCCTGCTGGTCATTGAGCTGATATGATCTCAAGTTTGTCCTGCAGTTTGATCACTCCCTGAAGCTCCAGATCATTGTCGCCGTTGAAACTACAGCTTACCCTGAGGACATGAGCTCCTTTGTCTGGTCTCATCTGTTCCCAATCCGCTTTCTCTTTCTTTTTCAGGGATCCTTTCTCATCATAAAGCAAGAGATTTCCCTTTCCATCGTAGATGCAGCTGTAGCCTGCTTTAAGTGTATATGGAATTTCCATGGACCGCGATCCGTCCAGTTCCAACAGGATTGCTTCGATCTCACCTTCCTCCCCTGATGCCTTTAGCTGGAAATATAAGTCCTGTTCTCCGGAGCTGATTTGAAACTCCCATTCACTGTAATGGGGCTGACCCGGCTGAAGTACCAGGTTGGCATGTTCAAAAGATTCCTTTCTGTAATGCTGTAAATGGAATTCGTCTTCATTGATCTTATAAAGCGAAAAATCAAATTCCCCGGCTTTCATCAGTGCTTTCTGTTCCGCATTGAAAAGTTTCCTGTTCTTGGCTTCTTCCCAGGTCCGGATGGCCTCAATTACCTCCTTGATATTGGGATTTTTACCAATGGCCCCGGGATGTACCACCAGGGCATAACCGGCATTCCAGCCTGCAGCCCTGGCCAGCATCCACTCCATCTCTTCCAGGGTGGTGCCAGCCTGGAACCAGAACCAGCCAAGCATATTGGGCTGGTAGTTTCGTTCCAGGGTGGCCTGGTTGTTGAAACGGATCTCATTCTGACTCTCCCGCATGCCCCCGTACCAGGGTTCTCCCCAGTTCATATAGGTATTCAGGTGCCAGTAGAAGTGGCTGGACTGACTGGTGCCATTGACCACCATATGATCCACGCCTTCCAGGAAGCGCAGGGCAAAATAGTCCTTGGAGGCATCACCATAGCCGGTTGAATAAGCTCCTTCATGGCCATCGAAATCCAGATGGTTTACTCCCGTTCCATTGAAAAAATCCACCAGATTGTCGATCATCTCATTCTGGAGATCCATGTTCGGGTAGAAGGTCTTGTAGGGATGATCGATAAGACGGACAATCTTTTCTCCTCTGGCATGGGGTGCAGCTTTGGTGCCGAAAGCTCCTCTTTTACACTTCAATAATCTGAACGGGGGCTCTTGGCTTACTCCTGAATAGCGTATCAGTTCATCCCCGATACGGACCGTTTGCAGGGTGGTCCTTTTGTGATAGAACGTGCTGTCTTCAATGGAAATTTCTGTGTCCGATTCCCCCAGATCAGCCGTGATAACTGTTCCGGCATAGGTGGCAAGTCCGGGATGAGGTACGGGGCTCACAAAGGGGTCATTGGTGGTAATGAAATTGGTCAGGGTATGCACACCCATCCTGATGTTCCGCTTCCTGGCCTTTTCCACACAGGCTTTCATGCCCTCCCTGCCGTTTGGAAAGAGGGAGGGGATCAGGTCAAAGTGACCCCAGGTGCTGAAGGGGTGACTCTGATAGAGGCTGTAAAACCCAACCTTCTCGGTAAAGTCAAGCATCATATCCACAGTGGATTCGCCAAAGTTGCTGATGATATATGGACGTCCTGCCAGGTGACTGCTCTTTACCCATTCCCCTTCAATCAGTATATGCGGAAGACCTTCCTTCTGTTCGATCTGACCGATCAGCTCCAGCGCATTTTTCTCTTCAATACCGAAAAGGGCTATGGCCGAACCCGGAAGACCAAATTCCTGATTGGCCACCACCGCCGTATTGCCAAAACCATTCCATGCTTCAATGGTCTGTGGACGGGTCCTGTCTATGCAGAAGGCCTGGAGACTGGATCCATAATCCTGTACCAGGGCTGCACTTCCTCGTGGAGGAACCTTGCCTTCGTCATTGACCAGAGCTCCCCCTGTGGTTTTCACATTCAGGGCCTGGATTCCGATGGCATACTCCTGGTTGCGGACCACCCCTACAAATTCACCCA
>JAYEOJ010000102.1:0-4853 GCA_034722835.1 Bacteroidota bacterium
GGGAAGTATCCGGGACAGCATAGGCTATCCGGTAGAATTTGCCAATGTGACCCTGCTGGGCACTCAGGCGGGCACCATGACCAATGCGGACGGTTCTTACGAAATAGAGGTGCCGGCAGGCCGCTCGTACACGGTGATCATCTCCTGTGTGGGTTACCGGACAAAAGAATTTGCTGTGCGCCTGGATGACGGTGAGACCAGGGAACAGGATATCTCACTTTCAAGAGATGTGCGAGCCATCCGCGAAGTATCAGTCAGTGCCCGCCAGGAAAGGGGCAGCACCTTTCACCGCATTGATGTGGAGGAGCTGAACTACATGCCCACCACCACCGGGCGGGTGGAAACCATCATTAAATCACAGGCGGGTGTCAGCTCCAGCAACGAGCTTAGCTCCCAGTACTCGGTGAGGGGTGGAAACTTCGATGAAAACCTGGTCTACGTAAACGATATTGAAATCTACAGGCCCTTCCTGGTGCGTTCCGGACAACAGGAAGGACTGAGCTTTATCAATTCCGACCTGGTCTCCTCCATCAAATTTTCAGCCGGAGGGTATGATGCCAGGTACGGCGATAAGATGTCCTCTGCGCTGGACATCACCTATAAGCGACCCCGCAGCTTTGCCGGTTCCTCCTCCATCAGCCTGCTGGGGGCATCGGCTCATGTGGAAGGAGCCTCCAAAACACAGCGCTTTAGCTACCTGGCCGGATTTCGCTATAAAACTACCTCCTATCTGCTGAATACCCTGGAGACCAGCGGGGATTACAAGCCCCAGTTCTCCGATTTGCAGGCCCTGTTTACCTACCAGCTTTCGCGGAAGCTGGAGGTCTCATTCCTGGGGAACTACTCCTCCAACAAGTACCAGTTTATTCCGCAAACCCGGAATACAGAATTCGGGACCAAAGACATCCCCCTGAACCTGAGGATCTATTACGATGGCCAGGAGGTAGACCGGTTTGACACCTACCTGGGTGCCCTCTCATTTCACTGGACGCCCGTAAAGGGATTGTCCCTCAAACTCATCGGATCGGCTTTCCGGACCTCCGAACAGGAGACCTACGATATCCTGGGACAATACTGGATCAATGAACTGGACAATACCATTAATTCGCCTACTTACGGGGACTCCATACTGAATATCGGGGTGGGTACGCTGCTGACCCACGCCCGTAACTATCTGGATGCCTATGTGATATCTGCCTCACACCTGGGATCATATCGAAGTGATAACAATCACTTACAGTGGGGACTCTCCTACCAGTACCAGGATTTCTACGATAACATCAGTGAATGGGAGCTGACCGATTCGGCCGGCTATGTGATCCCCTATAACGGGGAGGAACTGGAGCTGACCAAATCCAGAAAATCAGACAATCATATCTCCTACGATCAATACAGTGCATTTATTCAGAATACCAGGGAGCTTAATGGAGAGAAAGCCGACTGGTTTTTGACCGCCGGCATCCGGGGAACAGTCTGGAACTACAACCAGACCTTTATGGCCAGTCCGCGTGTGACCATCAGCACACAACCCGACTGGAAACGGGATATGATGTTCCATATTTCGGGAGGATATTATTACCAGCCCCCCTTCTACAAGGAAATGCGCATGCCCGATGGGGAAATTAACAGCGACATAGAACCCCAGCGATCCATCCACCTGCTACTGGGTGGGGATTATATATTCAGCCTGTGGGACAGGCCCTTCAAACTTACCGGAGAGGCTTACTATAAATGGCTCAGCAACCTGATTCCCTATAAAATTGAGAACATAAGAGTATCCTATGCCGGCGAAAATATCTCGGAAGGATTTGCACGGGGAATCGATTTCAAGCTGAACGGTGAATTTGTGCGGGGAGCCGAATCCTGGTTTACCCTGTCCTTTCTGCAAACCAGGGAAGACGTGGAAGGGGATTATATCCAGGTTTGGAACGGCACTGAATTTGTCACAGAAGAGGCCGGGGAATTTCCCAGGCCAACCGACCAGCTGTTTACTGTCGGGCTTTACTTTCAGGACTACTTCCCAAACCATCCCGGGTACAAGGTGCACCTGAATGCGTTCTACGGGACCGGACTACCCCTGAGCAGTCCTGTGGAAGATCAGTATTACACAGAGCTGCGCATGCGCCCCTACCGCCGGATCGATATCGGCTTTTCAAAAGTGATTAAACGGGAAACCGATATGTGGCGGGAAAAAAATCCCCTGCGCTTCTTTGAAAGCATTTGGATCAGCGCGGAAATATTTAACCTCCTGGGAATCAACAATGAAGCTTCTTACTTATGGATACGAACCATCTCCGACCAGGATGGTGTCCCTGGAATGTTCGGCATCCCCAACTACCTGACCGGTCGCAGGTTTAATTTTAAGATCTCGGTAAATTTTTAAAACTACTTACATTTTCCCTGTACCAGGAACTTGCTGATTTCCATGCGGGTGCGCTCTCTCTTCTCCCAGACAGCCACATCAGATGGAAGCCTGGCAGGCATCCCTTTGTACCCGATGGCCATGATGCTCATGGGTTCATAACGGGTCGGGATCACCAGGGTCTCCTTGGCCTGATCCACATCGTAGCCACTCAGCTGGTGGACCATCAGGCCCATGGCTGTGGCCTGTGTCAAAAGGTTCCCCACGGCCATCCCCGTCTCATAAAAGGCCAGCCTGTTGGGACGGTTCTTATAGGTGGAGATAACTTGGGCCAGGGGCATCACCAGCAAAGGTGCTGTAGACGCCCAAACCTGGTTGCCTTCCGTCATCAGGTCTATAAACACCTTGTAATCAGACATCTCCCTGGTGGCAAAAATAAAGCGCCAGGGTTGTGCATTTCGGGATGATGGAGCCCATTTTGCAGCCTCAAAAAGCAGATGAATCTGATCATAATCGACGGGACGGTCATCGAATGCCCTGGGGCTCCAACGATCGGTAATTAGCTTGTGTACTTTGTCCATGATGAAAATATGTTTTATTACCTTTATGCCTCAATTTACAACAATATCTGAACGAATACTATTATGAACACAAAAGACTACATCCAGCGAGAAGACAAGTATGGTGCACATAACTACCACCCGCTTCCCGTGGTACTCGACCGCGGCGAAGGGGTCTATGTATGGGACGTAGAAGGCAGGAGGTATTACGATTTCCTCTCTGCTTACTCAGCGGTCAACCAGGGGCACTGCCATCCAAAGATTGTGGGTGCCATGACAGAACAGGCCCAGAAGCTTACCCTGACCTCCAGGGCCTTTTATAACAGCCTGCTGGGTGAGTTTGAACAGTATATCACTGAATATTTCGGATACGACAAGGTGCTTCCCATGAACTCGGGTGCCGAAGGCGATGAAACCGCTTTGAAACTCTGCCGCAAATGGGCCTATGAGAAAAAAGGTATTCCCGAAAATGAGGCCAAGATCATTGTCTGTGAGGGCAATTTCCACGGCCGGACCATTACCATTATCTCCATGTCGACCGATCCCGATTCATACAAGGGATTTGGTCCATACACCCCGGGATTTGTTATCATTCCCTATAACGATACGGATGCGCTTGCCAAAGCTCTTGAGGATCCCAATGTGGCAGGATTCCTGGTAGAACCCATCCAGGGGGAGGCCGGGGTCTATGTACCCGACAGCGGCTTCCTGAGCAAGGCCTACGAGCTGTGTAAGGAAAAGAATGTCCTCTTTATTGCCGACGAGGTGCAAACCGGACTGGCACGGACAGGTAAATTGCTTGCCTGTGACCACGAAGAGGTTCGTCCCGATATCCTGATCCTGGGAAAAGCCCTTTCCGGAGGCGTCTACCCGGTGTCTGTGGTGCTGGCCGATGATGATATCATGCTCTGCATCAAACCCGGCGAACATGGATCCACCTACGGTGGGAACCCGGTGGCAGCCAAAGTGGCTATTGCCGCCCTGGAGGTTTTGAAAGAGGAAAACCTTGCCGAACGGGCCGAAGAGCTGGGAGAAAAATTCAGGGCCGAATTAAAGAAGATAGACTCTCCCATGGTGGAACTGGTCAGGGGCAAGGGATTGCTCAATGCCATCGTCATCAAACCCACCAACGGAAAGACCGCCTGGGATGTCTGCGTGGCCCTGAAGGAGAACGGCCTGCTGGCCAAACCCACCCACGAACACATCATCCGCTTTGCACCTCCCCTGGTCATCACCGAAGAGCAGCTGATGGAATGTGTTGAGATCATAGCTAAGACTATTGAGTCTTTCTAATGAAGCATTTAACCTCAATCTCACTATTAATCATTATTTCCCTTACAAGCTATGGCCAGGTTATTAAAGGAACCGTGTACGACTCTGAATCAAAAACCCCCTTACCGTTTACCGCTGTCTATTTTACCGGTACACTTGTAGGGACTTCTTCAGATGAAGATGGCGAGTTTAAGTTGGACATAACAGAGTATGCAGCAAAACCACTAACGATAAGAGCTATTGGATATCAGACATTCATTCTAGATTCATTACTTGACAATAAGCAGTATAAGATATACTTGTTGCCTGATTTATATGAGATCGAGGAGGTCCTGGTTGAGACTAAAAATCTTAAAAAGAAGAGAAAAGCTTATTTAAAGCTCTTTAGGCGTGAGTTTTTGGGGAAATCTAAAAATCAAAGGCTATGTGAAATCATTAATGAGGAGGATATAACCTTTAATTATGGTTTAGATAAAGATACTGTGAAAGCGTTTGCACGAAAACCGATCAAAATCTATAACGGAGCTTTAGGATATGTTATAACTTATCATCTTGATATGTTTGAATACGATAAAGACAGAAATGTTGTCTCTTTTAAGGGAGACATAGTTTTTAATGAGGATCTGGCAGCAAAAACAATAAGTGATCAGTCTTATTCT
>JAYEOJ010000103.1:0-4851 GCA_034722835.1 Bacteroidota bacterium
CTTCTGATCTTCCGGCATATCCGGGTCATTGTCACTACTCTGGTAGCCGTCAATCTCATAGGTGCGTGCCGGAAATCCTGGGATGCCGCTAATTTCAGTGAGCCGTTCCATGGCTTCAAAAGCTTCATAAGCATTGTGTAATGCATCCTCTGATTTTGTAGCCGCATATCGAAACAGTTCGCCGGCCAGATACATGGATGTCCATAGTCCGTCGTTATCCGTATCTCCCAGTACAATGGAGGAGGGATCGCCAGGTACTGACAGATTCCCTTCAGAACTAAATCCATGCCGGATATGCCGCAGTCTCTGCACCTTCTGGAAATATTCGGCTTTCTCTGCCAGGGTCATCTCCACAAAATTAATTTTACTCAAGCCTGTTTCAGTAAGTATCAGCACACTGTTTTCCGGTCCCGGGCAAATATCAAGCACCTGATCATCTACCAGCCATCGCTTTGATGCATAGTAATCATAATTTCCATCCTGACGCATAGCAAAGGCTCCTTTGCCTGATCCAAACCAGAGTTTTCCATTGATCTCTGTAATACAGGAGATATTCGTGTCAGGAAGCTTTTTGTTGATGGGAGATGTTTCTTCAAATGAATCTGAGTCCAGGGAAAGAATCCCATCCTCTGTGCCCACCACAATCTGCTTTTGATCGTTTATCAGCGAGATGGCAGTCAGCTTGTTGCCGCTAAATCTATTATGCAGTTTCTGGTCCGCGCCATCCAGGGTATAGAGGGCATTGTCTGAAAGAACAATAAAAGATTGCTTGCCTGTATCAAACAGGAGTTCAAGCGGCACAAACCCTTTTATGGATTCTTCCCAGACCTTTTTATTATTCTGGAAGAGTACCAGCTTTTCTTTCGCTGCAACCAGAAAGGAAAAATCTTCACCCATCACAAAATGAGTGGGGTGTTCTACATGATGTTCACTGTAGAACTTGCCCGCCCAGGCATTGCTTAGTACGGCCTTATCTGTTAGATAAACAAACTGATCCCTGTAGGTATCGAAAGCAATGATATGCTCATCAGTTAAGGGACGGTACCGTTGATCCCTGACCAGATTTTTCTCCCAGGCTTGTAGTAAACCATCTGTTGAGAGGATATTGATGCTGAGGTTCCTGTCGCTTCTGACCTGGATCAGGTCCGCCTGGTTTTCCTCAGTACTGAGTTCAAATTTATCTGCATAGTCCTGCAGATATGGTGCGTCTTGATACTGATATGGATCCTGCTGTGCACAAGCAGTAAATACAGTAAAGAGCCCAATAAATAAGAATTGAAAGTTAGTCTTCATCAGTCTGTTTTTTTAATTGTGTTTTAGCTGGAATGAATCAAATACACCGCTGTAACTGCCATCCCTATTCATTTTCACAGAGTTTTTAGTTATTTCGAATCACTGTTTCGCCAAAGGAGTGGCTGTTTCCACCATGCCCGCGACTATCTCCTTTCCCAGATCTTTGCCGTAAAAACTGACACTGGCCTCGTACCCGCCCCTGAGATACTCTTCTTCACTCAGGATGTAAGAGATCCATTGATTGGCCAGTCCCCCGATAACCGGACATGGCACCCCCAGAGCTTTAAATTCTTCTTTCACCCTTAGTCCCAGTTCCGCAGTCAATTCACCCGGAGCGCCCACAATCAGCAGGTCTCCCAGCCTGCAGGCTCCAATGGATGTTTGCACTGGAAAAATCTGTTCGAGGAGTATATCTATGTTTTCTTCATCCAATCCATACTCTTTGCCGCCGGTTTCCATAAAGTCGGGATGAGCCTCCCGGTCAGGCAATGAGATTATTTTATGATTATATGTAAAGGGGATGTCGTCTGATGGAATGATGTGACCGTACAGTTCGAATACATGCGTGGCCATGGTCCGGCCATATCTCTCTGCTTTTTCATAGTGACTTCCCGCAGTTTCAGCAATCACCGACTGGTCTGCCTGGGGCCCGTTGTAGTACATGGCTACTACCCCCTGACCGATCCATCCTTCCAGCTCACGCTGCAGATACCCGGGCCAGCCACCCGATACCAGCATGTCGTTTTCATCCATAATCGTTGGATGTCCTGTCCAGTTCACCAGTACAGTCATTGGGCTTCCATCGAGATGCTCAATACGTGTCACCGTTAAGGTTTCGTCGATAAAGGCTTCCCCTCTCCGGTTGCGGTTTAATCCCTTAATCTGTTTGCTATGGCTGCCAATCTTTACAGGTTTGAGATCCTGATCTGCCGATTTAATCAGATCAGCCAGTGATTCCACGACAAAATCCAGTAACTGTGGTTGAAATATTCCAATGGGAGCCATCCCGAAAATATTCCTGTCATTCAGGGCAAACATTTCCAGGGAGGTATGAGAATGACTGGGAAGAAGAAGAATGTTCTCTTCTGTCCATCCCTCCCGATTGAGTTTTTCAATGACCTGGGGTTTGACATTTGGGGGTAGTCCCAGGATGTCCAGTGTGACAATGGCGTATTTTTTACCGTCCTCATTCACTACAAGGGCCTTTGCCCAGATATCATCATGGATACCCTCTGCCGGTTCACTCATGCGTGCCCCATATCCCCCCAGGGTATAGCCCATCTCCAGTGGTGGTGTAAGTTTTATTACCGCCACATTGGCTTCTATGGCTGAAGCGTGCAGTGCAAACAGGAACACGAAATTTGCAGTGAATGCCAGGATGATTTTTCGCATATGTTTTATTTTATGATCAATTACCCAGTTTATATATATGAACGTCGAAAGGTTCATAGGAATCAGTCAGCCTGCCTTCTTCGATGACTACAGTCCGGTCTTCATTCAACACTTTTGCTACAGCAAATTTATCAAGTCCTGTCATGCTGACTTTTACCGGATTTTTATCAGAATTTACCGTAAGCATATATGTCTTTCCTTCAACTTCTTTAACAAGCATCTCAATGCCTGTATCCACAGAATAACCCAATTCGTGATATTCTTTCGTGATATTATGTTCAGCATTCCCTGCAGACAGAATTTCCTGCATTCCGGCAAGTTCCCTGGTCACTTTATTCAGATCTGAAATAAATGCAGAAGGCTGGGGGGTATAGTTACTACCCCAGTACAGGATGCCGGTTGCCCCATGAACAATAGCATTGTAAGCCATGAACCGCGACTCTTTATAGCCGGGATAGAGGATCATGGTGCTGTCTCTTTCTTCCTCATTCTTAAGCATCTCCCAGGAGAAGGCCTGCAACACCATAAACACAGGTCTGGAATACTCCACAACACGTTTCATTTTATCTGTGTATTCGCCTACCTGACTGATATAGGGATTCAGCAAATCACCCTGCAATCCGTCCGGGTACAAAGCATAACTTGGTTTGATGCCATGCGGGATCACAGGATAGACATCACAGGCTACGATATCTGTGGCCCGGTTGTAAGTGGCCAGTGTTGAAACAAGGTTTACCGGGCCATGATTGGTGATGACCAGGTGATCCGGATCTTCCTGTTTTATTAGCTGGTAAGTCTCGATCAGGGGCTCAGGCCTTACGCGTGGATCAGCTGAGTTCCATGTGAAAGCAGGTTCATCTTCCATTTCCCAGCAAAGCAGGGAGGGGTGATTTTTAAACCTGTTAAGCAGTTCTGTGATTCTTGCCCGGTCCTCAGATTCATTCCCCGCTTGAATGGAACCGGTCACCATCCAGGTCAAGATGTGATTTGCACGGGCGGAATCCAGTGCCACCTGGCTGGCTTCCACTCTTGTATAGTTATATCCGTTTCTTGCCAGTTCAAAAAAGGGCCGGCTGGTTTTGGGATGATGGTATGAACCAATGATAAAGGTGCGCTTTCCGTTTATGACCAGCATGCCATCAGTCGCATAATCAACCAGCTTTCCCTGCATCGGATCACCGGCACATCCTGCCAGTAACAGCATTCCTGCAAGCAGCATCAGGAAGGAAGCTCTTCTGTATCCGTTTAATATGCCGTATTTCATTTGCATTTCATTGATTCTGGCAAAACAGATCTGTTGATTGAATTTCCCGTTTTGTGAAGCCCGGACCGTCCCAGCTGACTTTCAGCTTTTTCCCCCCACCACATTGAAAATACTTTACCACTATTTCGTGCAAACCGGCTTTTAATGCGATGGATCCCTGCTCTTCTATGGCACCGTGGTTTCCGTCATTCTCTACAAGCTCCTTTCCATTGATAAACAGCCTGCTTCCATCATTGGATTCCAGGTAAAATGTGTAGATCCCATCCTGCGGTACCTTCACATAACCACGAAAAGAGAATCCGAAGTAGCTTTCACTGCTGGCTTCTTCCAGATGAAAATTCTCAACTTTTCCCGATGTCAGCGGAGACACTTTTTCAAGATCATCGGTAGTGACAAAGAACCGTTCAAAATAATCATAATGTAAACCTGTGCTGAGATCATTGCTGGCGATGGGAGGCTGCAGCCCGGCTTTTATGAATTCAGTTTCGACCGTCATACTCGGAATCAAGCCTTTACGGAATGCATGCATTTTAAGGCTTACAGATTCAGTGACAATGATGGGAGCTGAGTAGACAGTTGAGCTCTCAGTTGGTGATGTGCCATCCAGTGTATAGCGGATTTCCGCTCCTTTTGTATCACAAGCGAGTGAGATTTCTGTTGATTTCAAAAATAGTGTTTCACCGGAATTAACAAATGGTATGGATACTACATCTTCTCCATTTTCTGAATATGGCCTTTCTGACATCTTTGTGCCCCAGTCCTTATTGGGACTGGACCCCATGACAAACACAAGCTCGGAACCGCTCATTATTTCATCGTGTGAAATGTATGATCTGGAAAAGGATTCTCCATTCAGTGTAGCTGACTGGATGTAGTTGTTTTCAGGAGAATTATTGATAGCT
>JAYEOJ010000104.1:0-4839 GCA_034722835.1 Bacteroidota bacterium
TTTTTACTACTTTACCTCCCGATACTCAAGATGACATCATTGCACGCACCGAACATACCTTAAATTTCTGATCTTATGCCAGGACTACTATGCGGAGTCGATATCGGGGGAACCAAATGTTCCATTGCCCTCATTGATGAAAATGGAAAGATCCTGGACAAGATATATACCTGCGCCCATGTGGAAGAAGGTGAAAAAGGTATGGTCGACATGATTGCCGGTCATGTAAAGGAACTTCTGCAAAGAAACCAGGTGAATCAAACCGATCTTCCCGCCATTGGAGTGGGATGTGCGGGTCATATCCGTCACAAGGACGGAGTGATTATCACCACCTCAAACCTGGAGGGATTCAACAATTACCCGCTGCGCGAGGCCATGCAATCTCATTTTGAGATACCTGTGATCCTGGACAACGACGCCAATGCTCAGGCGTATGGGGAGTATAAATTCGGGGCCGGTCGGGGCTATGAGGATATGATCTTTGTGACCATCAGCACGGGAATTGGTGCTGGTATCGTAATTAACGGGAAACTGTACCGGGGAATGACCGGCACCGCCGGTGAATTTGGTCATACCATTGTGGAGCCCGATAGCGAACTGATCTGCACCTGCGGGAACAGGGGTTGCATTATGGCTCTTGCCTGTGGCATGGCACTTCCACATATGTTTGAAAAGAAGCTGAAGGAGGGCATCAAGACCAAAATGAAGATGCCTCCCAATTTCAATATCTCGAAAATCAACGGGCAGACCCTTAAAAAAGGGCTGGATATGGATGATCCCCTCTCGAAAGCGGTAATTTCGGACAGTGCCTATTATGTGGGAATCGGACTGTACAACCTGTTTCAGACCCTGAATCCGCCGCTGATTGTACTGGGTGGAGGATTGACAAACTGGGGCGAGTTCTACCTGGATAAGATCAAGGAGACCTTTTACGGACTGGCGCGCGATATGATCTTTGATCCAATAAAGATCACCCTTAGTGAGATCATCGGTGAGGCCGGTGTGATCGGTGCCGCTGCCCTTAGCCTGGAATAAGATGCTGAATGAAAGACAGAACAGGATTCTTGAGATCCTTGGAAAAGACAATCGCACCTCGGTAATTGTACTATCTGAGATTCTGGGCGTTTCTTCTGTAACCATACGCCAGGACCTGAATCACCTGGAGGCAGAGGGTTTGTTAAAGCGGGTCCATGGAGGAGCAGTGCTTAATGATGGCGATGATTTAGACAACCGTCTGGGCAAAAATTACGAGAAAAAGCTTAGGATAGCAAAGAAGGTGGCCTCCCTGGTCAATGAAGGAGAAACCATCCTCATTGAATCGGGTTCGGCCAATGTATTACTGGCCAGGGAACTGGTCAAGATCAGGAAGGTCACCCTGATGACCACCAACCTTTACATTGCCCGCCAGTTCAGGAAGAATCAACAGGCCAACATTGTGATCCTGGGCGGTATCTATCAGCATGACAGCGAAACCCTGGTGGGTAAAATCACCAAAGCATGCATCGACCAGGTCCACATTGACAAAGCATTTATCGGCATCGATGGCTACTCCAGGGAGACAGGTTTTACCCTGCGTGATATGTTCCGCGCAGAGATATCCAGCCACATTATTCAAAAGGCGAAGGATCTTTTTGTGATTTCAGATTCCAGCAAATTCGGGTGCGCGGGACTCACCAGCATATGCAAGCTGAAGGATATACAACACGTTGCCACGGATAGCGATCTGACTCAGGAGTACAGGGATGAACTGACGGAGGCAGGGATCGATCTGATTCTGGCTTAACAATTGTAATGATTCACAATCCTTGTTGCCTTCAGAAATCTCTTCAGAAATCGAATTGGGATTGGCTGGCAGAATCGCTCCGGCACGAATAGAATCTTCTACTGCAAAGGAAGCCTCTCCAGGATCCATTCTTTAATGGAAGTGTTCAGCTCATCCCTGGTCAACAGGTTGGTTCCATGGTCGGAGGTCCCTTCTATGATCTCCAGTTTTCTGGGCGCCTCAGTCAGATCATACAGGGTCTGAGTCTCCGCAGGAAAATCACCACCCTCAATATCATCGTGGATATCATCTTCACCCACCATGCTACCTGAAACAGATTCAAGATATGCAAGCATGCCGGAAAGGGTATAGGAATCTTCGGTGACAAGCTCAATATTGTCTACCTGATAGAAGGTCTCCGTACTGGCGATTTCACTTCTGAATACCGCTAATCCGTCAACCATAAATAAGATTCTGTAATAGTAGCGTGTGGCACCTTCCAAATTGCTCACAAGGATATGTTCATTGGTAATATCACCCACATCCAGGTATTGTGTAATATGCTGCATTTCACTGTCTTCCGATAGCTCAACCGCGATGGATTGAGCTGTGGCCGGGTTAACAATAGTCCAGTTCAGTTGAAAGCCAGTTTCCGTAACCTTAGTAGGTAACAGAATCTTAACTTCCGGATTACTCGCATCATTCCCTCCTGGTCCTCCATCGATTTCACAGGATGCCATAAGGAAGATGATCAGAATAAAGCTTAATGCTGAAACTTGTTTCATAAAACTTCCTTGAGATAGTTTAGATTCTTTTACAACGATAAAGATCCATTACCAGGCATGAACTCTCCTGCTGGCAGTATTGGTGAATCCATTTCATCAACCTGGATCCCAGTTGTTGTCCAAGGAAGAAGCTTCCCACCAGGAATACATAGGTATACCAGCCAAATCCTATCCCGCTTAGAAGCCTGAGGGCAACAATAATTGGAACCGGAATATGTATGGCCAGGAACCACTCGGTGGAGAAGCGCTTTACATTTGCCCTCCAGTACCCGAATGGGATATTCAGGAGAAAAACCAGGATGCTGATGATTACAAGTAGGCCCATAGTGATCGTTCAAAGATATGAACTATTCCGGGAAAGCACTTGTATTCAATAAGTGTTCTTTTTCTTCTTTTTTCGCTTCTTTTGAAAAGCCTCTTCCTGGTCCAGCAAAGACTGCCAGTCAGTTTCCTCATTCTCTATGGAGGATTCAATGGTATCCCGGTAGAAGCCTTTGGAAATCTCCATTCTGTGGATCGGTTTTCCCAGCTGTGCTTCGATAATGGCAAGCATTTCTTTCTCCTCTTTGCTGCAGAAGGAGATGGCCTGGCCCTTGTTCACTCCACGCCCGGTCCGCCCCACCCTGTGGACATAGTGTTCGGGAGTTTCGGGGAGGTCATAGTTCACCACTAATTCCACATCGGGAATATCAATGCCCCGGGCACTGACATCCGTGGCAATCAGCACCTTTAACTCCCCTTTATGAAAAAGCTGCATGGTTCGCCGGCGCTGTTCCTGTTCCTTATCACTATGGATGGTTTCCGCGTGAATTTCAACTCTTTCCATGGCCTTCTTTACCCGTTCGGCCCGGACCTTTGTGCGTACGAAAACCAGGATCTTTTGATCCGGATTGTTGGTGATCACATTCTCAAGGAAAAAACGCTTGTCGTCCATCTCTATGAAGGCCACCGCATGTTCGATGTTTTTAGCAACAGGGTCCTTGGGTGAAATCTGTATGCGGATGGCATCGGTCACCAGCGAGTAAGCAATTTTCTTAATCTTTTCATCGATGGTCGCTGAAAAGAACAGGGTTTGCCGTTTCCTGGGAAGGTGGCGCATCAGGTCGCGGATATCTTTGATAAAGCCGAGGTCAAGCATATGATCGGCCTCGTCCAGCACAAGGATTTCCACCCGCTGAAGCTGAAGCGAACCCTGGCTCACCAGGTCAAACATCCTTCCGGGTGTGGCGATCAATACATCCACTCCTTTGTCAAGTTGTTTGATCTGCGGGTCCTGCTCCACCCCACCATGAATGGCAAATGCCTTGACCCGGGTATGTTTCCCCAGGACCCGGAATACATTCTCAGTCTGCAGAGCCAGTTCATGGGTAGGCACCATCACCAGGCACTTCACACCGTCGGGACGACCCTTGATCTTGCGTTCCTGCAGAATATGCAGAACAGGGATGGCGAATGCGGCAGTTTTGCCGGTCCCGGTCTGGGCAATGGCAAGCACATCCTCTCCTCTCAGGATGGGAGGAATAGATTTAAACTGGATATCCGTGGGTTTTTTAAAACCCAGCTTGGAGATGCTGGTCTTAATGCCATCGGCAATGGGATACTCTTCAAACTTCATTCATTCAGTATTTGCTGCAAAGGTCTCATTATTCCAGACAAAGTTCAAATCTTTCCCTTTAATCTTGCATGATATCGGGCCCGGGATGCAATGTGGAATATTTGATTACCTTTGTCGAAATTTCTTAGCCGACTTTTCAATTAGGCAGTATTCCCGTATTCAGGGACCCCTCTCTTTTTTTTCTGATTCAGCTAAGGCGGCGAACTCTTTGAAGCTCGTCATTTTAAATAATATAGCAGCTCTTTATTAGGGCTGTGCAAATTCTATTTTATGAGTAATACAACAGTAAACAACAGAAACAAACGACAAAGAAACCATTCGAATTCAACCCGCACAAGGGTTCAGGGTTCAAACAACAGAAACCGTAACAATGCCAGACCGGCAAAAAAGGTATCGACGCTCGATCCTTCTCTCCTGGTGAAAGAAGCAGATCATCGTGTAGTGGATAAAGTATTTCGTTCAGACCGGCTGGTCAGTGAGCTTCCAATAGATAATAAACTGAAGCAGGCCCTCGCCTCCAAGGGATATAAAAGACCTACAGAGATTCAGGACAGGACCCTGGAAGCCTTGTTGGAAGGCCGGGACCTTCTGGGAATAGCACAAACAGGAACCGGGAAAACCGGGGCCTTCCTGATCCCCATCATTGAACATCTGCTTCACAAGAGGATGAATCCGTA
>JAYEOJ010000105.1:0-4835 GCA_034722835.1 Bacteroidota bacterium
GACAAGTTCTTGCTCCATTATAACTTTCCTGCTTTCTCCACTGGCGATGCACGCCCTAACAGGGGAACCAGCCGCAGGGAAGTGGGACACGGCAACCTGGCACACAGGGCGCTGAAAGGAATGCTTCCTTCAGAGGATGAGATGCCTTACACACTCCGGATTGTCTCTGACATCCTTGAATCCAATGGATCATCGTCCATGGCCACCGTATGTGCCGGAACGCTGGCTCTGATGGATGCTGGTATTCAGATCAGAAAGCCTGTGTCAGGAATCGCCATGGGACTGATCACTGATAAGGATTCAGATAAATTCGCAGTTCTTTCCGATATTCTGGGTGATGAAGACCACCTGGGTGATATGGACTTTAAAGTAACAGGAACACGAGACGGGATCACCGCCACACAAATGGATATCAAGGTGGAGGGCCTCTCCTACGAGATCCTTTCCCAGGCGCTGGAACAGGCCAAAAATGGAAGGCTGCATATCCTGGATAAAATAGGTGAGACCATGTCTGCTCCTAATCCTGATTACAAACCACATACCCCTAGGATCGAAAGAATCGAGATTCCCAAGGATATGATCGGTGCCGTCATTGGACCAGGAGGTAAGGTGATCCAGGAGATCCAGGCGGAGACCAACTCAACCATTACTATTGAAGAGATCGAAAACGTGGGACTGGTAGATGTATTTGCTGTGGACAAAGCAGCCATCGATGCAGCCATGAACTGGATCAAGGGCATTGTTGCCGTTCCTGAACCAGGTGAAGTGTACAAGGGCAAAGTAAAGACCATCACTCCGTATGGAGCCTTTGTGGAGATCATGCCAGGAAAAGACGGGCTGCTTCATATTTCCGAAATTGAGCACAGAAGACTTGAAAAAGTAGAGGAAGTACTCAAAGAAGGTCAGGAAATTGAAGTCAAACTTCTTGCCGTTGATGAGAAGAATGGTAAGCTGAAACTTTCCAGGAAAGCACTTCTGCCAAAGCCCGAAAGAAACAATTAAGTCCGGATCTGTTCAGAAGATGATATGGAGGCTGTCCGATAAAGGCAGCCTCATTTTTTTACCCGCATATTCAAGAGCATGATGCCATCCGTTGCATCCTATTGGCATTATATCTACTTTAAGGGCAAAATTTCGCAACATGAAAAATCTACTTTCGATCATCTTAATTTTTATTGCCATGGGCTGTACACAGCAAGCATCTTTTATCTATCCTGAAACAGCAAAGGGGGATGTGGTGGACAACTATCACGGCACGGAAGTCCCTGACCCCTACCGGTGGCTGGAAGATGATATGTCGGATGAAACAGGTAAGTGGGTAAAGGCCCAGAACGAAGTTACTTTCGCTTACCTGGAGTCTATTCCATTCAGGGATGCGCTGAAAGAACGCATGACCGAGATCTGGAACTACCCGAAAATGGGAACACCTTTCAAGGAGGGTGATCTTTATTTCTACAGCTACAATACCGGGCTCCAAAACCAGAGCATCATATACATGAAGAAGAATCTGGAAGATGAGGGTGAGGTATTTCTGGATCCCAACGGTTTTTCAGAGGACGGAACCGTGGCCCTGGCCGGTTTAAGTATCTCCAACGACCATAAGTATGCTGTATATGGGATTTCCAGAGGCGGTTCTGACTGGAGAGAATTTTTTGTGAAAGATGTGGAAAGCGGAAAGGACCTCAACGACCACCTGAAGTGGATCAAGTTCTCGGGAATGTCCTGGTACAAAGATGGCTTCTTCTATACCCGGTATGACACGCCCGATGCAGGGGATGAACTCAAAGCTGCCAATATCAATGCCAAAGTCTACTACCACAAGGCAGGTACAGATCAGCCAGAAGATTTACTGATACACAAAGACGAAGCACACCCGGAATGGGGATTCGGAGTGGGTGTTACCGAAGATGAACAATACATGCTACTGACGGTGACGGAAAGCACCAGCGGCAATGCCATTGCCTTCAAAAAAGCCGGACTGAACGACATTCCGTTTACCTGGCTTGACCGGGACTTTGATGACGATTACCATCCCATCGGGAATAAGGATAACATCCTTTATGTACTTACAAACAATGAAGCACCCCTTTACAGGCTGGTGGGTATCGACCTGAACGATCCTGCCAGGGAGAATTGGGTAGATATCATTCCCGAACAGGGAAACGTCCTGGAATCAGCCACGCTGGCCGGAGGTAAAATTATCGCTACCTACATACAGGATGCTTACAATGCTGCCTATGTATACGAGCTGGATGGCAGCAAGCTGCACGAAGTTTCCGTTCCGGGCATTGGTTCCATTGGAGGTTTCAGCGGAAAGATGAAAGACAATATAGCATTCTACAGTTTCACCTCCTTCAATTATCCGAATACCACTTTTAAATACAATATTGAAGAAAATACTTCTGAAGTGTTCTACACGCCTGAAGTGGATTTCGATGCGGATGCTTTCGAAACCAAACAGGTTTTCTACACCAGCAAGGACGGTACAGAAGTTCCCATGTTCATCGTACATAAAAAAGGACTGGAGCTGGATGGAAACAATCCTACCCTGCTATATGGTTATGGCGGCTTTAACATTTCCATGACACCTTCCTTCAGTACCACCCGGGCTGTCTGGCTGGAGCAGGGAGGCGTCTTTGCACTGGCCAATATCAGGGGAGGAGGCGAATATGGTGAAGAATGGCATAAGGCAGGCACTGTCCATCAGAAGCAGAATGTATTTGATGACTTTATTGCTGCGGCCGAATATCTGATTGAAGAAAACATCACTTCCAACAAGCGTCTTGCCATTTACGGAGCCTCCAATGGTGGCTTGCTTATAGGTGCTGTTATTAACCAGAGACCAGACCTTTTTGCAGCAGCCATTCCCATGGTGGGCGTGATGGATATGCTTCGTTTTCATAAGTTTACCATTGGGCGCTACTGGACTGTAGATTATGGCTCATCTGAAGAACCTGATGAGTTCGAATACCTGTTGGGATACTCGCCCCTGCACAATATCTCGGCCGGGAAGGATTACCCGGCAGTGCTGATCACCACCGGAGATCATGACGACAGGGTCGTGCCTGCTCACTCCTTTAAGTATGCCGCCACACTTCAGGAAAAGTACAGTGGTAAAAATCCTGTGATGATCCGGATCAACACGGATGCCGGTCACGGTGCAGGGAAGCCTACTGATATGGTCATTCAGGAGTACACCGACGTATGGTCCTTTATCTATAATAATATGGACTTTACACCTGAATTTTAGTCTTTTTTTTACATCTGGTTGAAATACAAATATTTAGTTATAGAGGGAAACATTGGGGCCGGGAAAACCAGCCTGGCCACAATGCTGGCAGAAGAGACGGGCAGCCGCCTGGTTCTGGAAGCCTTCAGTGATAATCCTTTCCTGGCAAAGTTTTATAAGGATCCGGGACGCTATGCTTTTCAGCTCGAGCTCTCTTTTCTCTCTGAAAGATACCATCAGATTAAAACTGAACTGGGGCATCCCGATCTGTTCGGTCAATCTGTTATCAGCGACTATTTTCTGGCCAAATCCTTTATATTCAGCAAATACAACCTGAAAGATGACGAGATGAAGCTGTTTGAGAAACTTTTTTCCATCATCAATCTCCAGGCCCCCAAACCTGATCTGTATGTCTACCTGCATCTTCCCGTGGAAAAACTGCTTGAAAACATCAGGCAAAGAGGCAGATCCTATGAAAAACACATTCAGTACGAATACCTTAAGGAGGTGCAGGAGGGCTATTTTGGTTTCTTCAAATCACAACAAGAGATGAAAATTCTCGTTATAGATACCAGTAATTTAGATTTTGTTAATATGAAAACAGACTATCAACAAGTTAAAAAAGTTATCTTAGAGGGAGATTATAATGTTGGATTGAATATGCTTATTTTGTAACTTATGCGTTCATTCGACCAAGAAATCTTTATTTTTGTCAAAAACATTATTAGTTTTGCACGTGTAAACATACTAACCATTTAAAAGCGAAATCAACAAATAACCAGATTGATATGAGAAACATTAAAAACTTTGCAATTTTTATCCTCGCAGCCGCAGTATTAAGCAGTTGTGGTGGTCTAAACAAAATGGTCAAAGACTCCGCTCTTGTAAACTACAAGGTAACTCCTGAAGTCCTTGAAATGCACGGTGGAGAAGTAGATTTGACTGTCGATGTGAACTACCCTGTTAAGTATTTCAACAAAAAGGCTGTGGTAACCCTAACCCCCGTCGTCAGATATGAAGGTGGCGAGACAGCGCTTGACCCTCTCGTAGTACAGGGTGAAGATGCAACTGAGAACAACAAAGTCATCGCCTACGACAATGGAGGCAGTGCAAGTATTTCCCACTCCTTCACTTACGAAGATGCCATGAAGATGTCTGAACTTTATGTCAGCGTCAGCGCTGCCATCAAGGACAAAACAGCTGATCTTGGTGAAGTAAAGCTGGCCGATGGTATTATTGTAACTCCGCTGCTGGTTCAGAACAATCCCAAAGTCATCCTGTTTGACAACAATTTCAAGCAGATCGTCCCTGAATCATATGTAGCTGACATCAAGTATGTCATCAACAGGGCCGATGTCCGCCGTTCAGAAATGAAGAAGGATGAGATTGCAGGGCTGAATGAAACCCTTGAAGCAGCCAATGAAAATGAGAGGCTTGATCTCAAAGGGATTGAAATTTCAGCTTACGCTTCACCCGATGGTGAACTGGATCTGAATACCAAACTGGCCGACAAGCGCCAGGTAACTGCCAATAAGTATCTGTCTGGTCAGTTAAAAAAGGCTGATTTTGAAGTCGCCGAAGAACTGATGAGCCTGATGGCTACACC
>JAYEOJ010000106.1:0-4833 GCA_034722835.1 Bacteroidota bacterium
GGAAAACCATTTTATCGACCCGGTAGGTCTTCTCCCCGATCTCTTCCAGGTAGACAATTTTGTTTTCAAAATCAGGTTCAAAGCGTGTACCTATAATGGAATCAAGGACGCTGATATTGCCACCGATCAGAATCCCTTCTGCCTCTCCACCGCTAAGCGTATAGCGGTCAAATTCAGGATTATCCCTGGTGCTTTTATCCCGTTTGTAGGGATATTTATACACCCTGTCGGGTTCCATCAACACCCTTTTCATGGATCTACGGCTGAACTTATTAAAATCGGAAGTCCCCACCGGACCATGGAAGGTCACCAATCCGGTCTCCTGGTAAATGGACGTGAGCAGGGCCGTAATATCACTATAGCCTATAAATACCTTTGGATTCTTTCGGATCTGATCATAATCCAGCAGGTCCAGGATCCTGATGGAACCATACCCACCACGCACACACCAGATGGCATCCACATCTTCCCTGGTGAACATCTCCATCAACTCATCGGCCCGTTCCCGATCCGTTCCGGCAAAGTATCCATACTCTGATAGCACAGAGTCACTGTAGGTGGTGCGAAATCCCATCTCTTCCAGTTTGATGATGCATTCGCTGAGCTGCTCTTCCGTTACGGAAGATCCGGGTGTAACCAATCCGATCAGGTCCCCCTTTTTCAATCTGCCGGGAAGAATTCTTTCGTTCCGGGCTCCTGAGATCCCGGCTGCCTTCAGCCCCGATGCCGAAGCCATTGTCATGGCTGCCAGGGCACCTGATTTTTTTAGAAAAGACCTTCTATCTGTCATGATTTCCTGATCCCGATACCGGGAAGCTCATTGAGAGTAACCTTGCCATCGATCACCTTGACTCCTTCGTAAAGGTCATTGCTGATAAGCAGGTTTCCATCCAGGTCGGCCCAGTCCACCAGAGGGGATAGTTGCGAAGCAGCTGAAACAGCACAGGAGGTTTCAGTCATACAGCCGATCATCACTTTCATATCCAGGGCCCTTGCAACTGTAATCATCTTATGGGCCTCCCGCAATCCGGTACTCTTCATTAATTTGATATTGATCCCGGAGTAGATCCCTTTGAAGGCAGCTACATCACCCAGACGCTGAAAGGCTTCATCAGCAATAATGGGCAGGGGGCTGTTTGCAGTGAGCCAGGCCATATCATCCACGGCGGTTTTGGGGAGGGGTTGCTCCACAAACTCAATTCCCTGCTCAGCCAGCCAGTGGACCATATCCAGGGCTTCGTGTTTATCAGTCCATCCCTGGTTCACATCCACATAGATGGGAACTTCAGTCACCGATCGCACCGTTTCAATCATCTCCCTGTCATTTCCTCCACCCAGTTTTACTTTCAATACCCTGAAGCGGGCAGCCTCTTCCGTTTTTAGCCTGACTACTTCAGGAGTATCGATCCCGATGGTAAAGGAGGTCATGGGTGTATTTTTGGGATTGATCCCCCAGAGCCTGTACAGGGGCTGGTCCACCAGTTTTCCAATAAGGTCGTGCAGCGCAATATCTACACAGGCTTTTGCGGCACGGTTGCCCTCATCTATTGAGTCCACATAGGCCAGAATATCATCCAGCATAAAGGGATCCTTAAACTGTCCCAGATCCACCTTCTTTAGGAATTTAATCACCGACTCCTGCGACTCGCCCAGGTAAGGAGGCATGGATGCTTCGCCGTAGCCGGTGTGTCCTTCGTATTCAATTTCGGTAAGCACCACCGGTGTTGTATCCCTGGAATTTCCGGCCACCGTAAAGGTGTGTTTTAACTGTAATTCATAAGGTCTGAAGCTAAGCTTCATTTTCCCGTTTCCAATTACTGCAGGAGCCGTTGGACTTTCTTTTGTAGCACAGGCAGCCAGGGGTAATGTAGTGGCCAGGGAAGCTGCCCCCAGGCCTTTCAAAAAATTTCTTCTTCCGTTTTTCATTCAGTACTGATTATCTCTTTAAAGAATGTATTCTCTGCTATGGGCTTGAAACCATCGTAATCCTCACCCAGAATCCTCACCGCCCTCACAAAAATTTCAGGATAACTCTCAATAAAGTTCTCCCTGGTGCTGTCCATACTATTGATGCTCACACGTTCCCGCCATCCGGCAGAATGAATATAATTACCCTCACCGGTATACATGGCCACATGGCTTACGTTCTCCTCTGCTTCTTCCGTTGCCTTACGGCCAAAGAAAAGCAGATCACCTGCCTCCAGTCCGTCCGAAACAAAATCTGTTGTTAGTTCTCTGCCGATTAAGGCCTGCATATCTGCATCCCTGGGAAGCTGTATTCCATTCATAAAATAGATATTACAGACCAGGCCGCTGCAATCAATGGTTTTGGAAGAAGTCCCTCCCCAGAGGTAGGGAATTCCATGAAACCTCAGGGCCGTTTCAACCAGGTCTTCCTTCAGGGTAGTCTTGAAAAATATCTCCTCTGCAGAGACCAGTTCACTGCTCTTTACCCAGCCCAGGCGTCCATCGGGATACTTTATCTGGGTGTACCCGGATTTCTCAATTACCTTGCTTACAATGTTCCCGATCACCAGGTCGGTCACTGGCATCGAACCCGGGTCAGGCTCACTGAATGCCATCCCATACTGTGCTGTGAAAATAAGTTTCTCAGCCTCTCTGTAAACTGCCAGTTCCTCCTCATTCACAGGGCTTAGCTCCTTTGTATTCACCCATCCGATATATCTGTCCGGCACCTGGATCAGGCTTTTTCCACCTTCTGTTTTCAGAATCCGGACAGGGGTACCAAGAAGGGCCTGAGTTACCAGCTCCTTGGTGCTGCTGGGTTCTTTACGCAAATGGATCACAGAGTTATTGACCAGGGCGTTCACCATGGCGCCATCCACATCCTCAGAATGCAGTATAATTCTATTTTCCACCTCAGGGAATTGCTGGTCTAATTTCTCTTCAAGTACATCATAAGCTTCCATCTTGGTCAGGTTGCCAATAAGGGAGAAATGACCACTATCTGAATGAACACTTACATCCCATAATTCAATGCGATCATCAGGCACGTACTCCAGATACACAGAGTCCAGAAGTACATTGAGTCCGGTGATGGTTCGCCGTGTGGGTGAGCTGCAGGCAAATGTCAGCGAAAGCAGTAGCACGATGCTCAGACATGACTTAAAAAAATGATTCATTTTCGAGGCTTTTGGGATTATTAGCTCAAAAGTAGTGAAATATATATTTAGAAAACATTGAAATATGGACATATTTAGATTGATTCCAAACATCATTCTTTTTAATTTCAAATGCTATATCGAGATCTCATAAACCTAAATCTAATGGAGAAGAAGACCCGAAGAAATTTCATTAAGGCACTGGGTGCATCCGCAGGAGCAGCCAGTGTTTTAAGCGGCGGAAGCCTTCTAAGCGCCTGCAACCGTGTAGAAGAAGTAAGCGGCGATAAAATTACCCTGCTCACCTCCAGCGGGGAGCTGGTTGTGGTGGACCGGTCCCAACTGAAACCCGCAGAGATTCCCTCCCTGTCTGAAAATCAGCTTCGGGGTAGAAAAGGACTCCCGGGCAGAAGCTGGGTCATGGTGATCGATCTTTCCAAGTGCCGGAATGCCCGTGAATGCATGAAAGCCTGCCAGAGTCATCACCAGCTCAGACCCGAGCAGCACCACATAAATGTGTTGCAAATGCAGGATACAGATGATACGGCTCCCTACTTTATGCCAAAGCCCTGTCTCCATTGCGACAATCCTCCCTGCACCAAAGTATGCCCGGTCAATGCTACCTTCAAGCGTGAAGATGGCATTGTGCTGATCGATAACGAGCGCTGCATCGGCTGCCGGTTCTGCGTGGCTGCCTGTCCCTATTCCGCCAGGGTTTTTAACTGGAAAGAACCTCGCGATGCAGAAAAATACGAGGGAGTTACTTATAATATCGAGGCAAACGTTCCCCAGAAAAAAGGCACCATTACAAAATGCTTATTCAGTGCCGACCGACTGAGGGAAGGACAGCTTCCTTCCTGCGTATCGGCCTGTCCGAACGGCGTATACTGGTTTGGGGACAAAAACGAAGATGCCGTTACCAATGGCACTACCAAGGAGACTGTCTCTTTCAGTAAACTGGTGAAGGAGGGAGCTGCCTATACCCTGATGAAAGAGCTTGGAACCCGGCCCAGGGTCTATTACCTGCCCCCCAAGGGCCAGGTAGCCCCCGTTGATGGAGACCTTTCATAAATGAAACCTTAAATCAGAGACATGCAAAAAATTGAATCTCCTGAAGAGTCCAGGAAAGCACTGAATAAAATTGTTTCCGACCTCACACGCTCCATCCTCCTTAAGGATGAACTTACCCGGTTCTGGTTCTTTATCCTGATTATGTTTGCGGGAGTGGGAATCTGGGGATGGATCCTCCAGATAAAAAATGGTCTCGGGGTAACCGGTATGGGCGATTATGTATCCTGGGGATTGTATATCGCCAATTTTGTCTTCTTTGTGGCGGTCAGCCTTGTTGGTCTGCTGATCAGCTCAGTGCTGCAATTGCTGAAAATCAGCTGGGCCAAACCTGTTTCCCGGGCAGCCGAGCAGATTGCCATCGCTGCAGTGGCCCTGGCAGGGATCATCATTGTAATGGATATGGGGCGTCCCGACCGACTGATGAATGTTTTTGCGCACGGACGTTTTGCCTCTCCAATTGTATGGGACCTTACTGTTGTCTCCACCTATCTGGCCATCTCTGTGCTGCTGTTTTACATTCCCTTGATCCCGGACCTGGCCATTATGCGCGATCGCATGGGCGATCAGCTTCCTCCATGGAAGTTAAAACTGTATAAAGTACTGGCCCTGGGCTGGAAAGGAAATGACCAGCAATACAAGA
>JAYEOJ010000107.1:0-4741 GCA_034722835.1 Bacteroidota bacterium
TAGATCCAGGTACCGGCATCCAGCCCTTCCAGGCAAGACGCATCGCATTTAACCTGGGACTGTCGGGGCAGGCCTTTAAAGAGATGAGCAAATTTGCATTGGCTCTGTACACAGCTTATGAAAAATCCGATGCCTCACTCTTTGAAATAAATCCTGTCTTTAAAACATCCGATAATCATATTATGGCGGCTGATGCCAAGGTGGATATCGATGACAATGCGCTATACAGGCATCCGGATTATGCTGCCATGAGGGATCTGAACGAGGAGGATCCCACGGAGGTGGAAGCTGGTCAGTTCAATCTTAATTTCATAAAGCTGGATGGGAATGTGGGCTGTATGGTAAATGGTGCAGGACTTGCCATGGCAACCATGGATATCATTAAACTTTCAGGTGGAGACCCGGCCAACTTCCTCGATGTGGGAGGAACAGCCAATGCAGAAACAGTTGAAGCCGGATTCAGGATTATTATGAAAGACCCCAGCGTGAAGGCAATTCTGATCAATATTTTTGGCGGGATTGTCCGTTGTGACCGGGTGGCAGCAGGTGTAGTGGAAGCTTACAAGACCATTGGAGAGGTGGATATCCCGGTAATTGTCAGACTTCAGGGAACCAATGCAGAAGAAGCAAAGGTGCTTATTGACAACTCCGGGCTTGAAGTTCACTCGGCCATCACCCTGGAAGAGGCTGCTAACAAGGTAAAAGAGCTGGTTGCATAAGATCAGATCAGATCTCGCTTCCTGAGGATTTCCTCCATCTGCACCTGTAGCCTGAATGCCTCTTTTCTGGCAGCATCTTCGAATTTATTGGTTACATCTGCATAGATAATCGACCTGCTGGCATTCACAAGCAGCCCGCAGCGATCATTCATCCCGTATTCAGCTACCTCTTGCAGGCTCCCTCCCTGACTTCCCACTCCCGGGACCAGCAGGAAATGTTCCGGAATCAGTTCCCTGATCCCGGAAAGAGCCTCTGCTTTGGTAGCGCCAACCACATACATAATTTCATTAACAGTCCCCCATTCCGACGAAGTGGTGATCACCTCTTCAAATAGCTTCTTCCCACCATCTATCTGTAGCTGTTGAAAGTCCTTTGAACCATCGTTGGATGTAAGAGCCAGCAAAATAGCCCACTTTCCATCCATCTCCAGGAAAGGAGAGATGCTGTCATAACCCATATAGGGAGAGAGCGTAATTGCATCAAAATCAAGTGTTTTGAAAAAAGCATGGGCATACATCTGTGAAGTATTCCCTATATCCCCCCGCTTGGCATCGGCTATAATAAACAAATCAGGATAGTTTTCCCTGAGGTATGTAACAGTCATCTCCAGGCTCATATGACCGGCAGCACCCAACATTTCATAAAATGCCAGGTTTGGTTTGTAAGCCACCGCATATTCCTGGGTCGCATCAATAATGCGCTTGTTAAACTCAAATACAGGATATTCCTTGTGAAGCAGTAATTTGGGGATTTTCTTATAATCCGTATCGAGTCCTACACAGAGAAAGCTCTTTTTACGCTTGATGTTCCTGAATATTTCTTCGGCATTCATGTGCTATAGTGTTATTGGATACCGCTCTCTTTCAAACGCTCTGCATTCTCTGCCACCTGGAGTTTCTCAATGACTTCCTGAAGGTCTCCGTTAATAATGGACTGCAGGTTATAAAGTGTCAGGTTGATACGATGATCTGTCACCCTCCCCTGCGGATAGTTGTAGGTACGGATCTTGGCCGAACGGTCACCCGATGATACCATTGTTTTGCGCTGCGAAGAAATCTCATCCATTCGCTTCTGGTACTCCAGGTTATAGAGCCTGGATCGAAGCTCTTTCATTGCCTTATCCAGGTTTTTCAACTGTGACTTTTCATCCTGGCATGTCACCACGATCCCTGTGGGAATATGGGTCAATCGTATGGCAGAATAGGTTGTATTAACCGACTGGCCACCCGGACCCGATGAGCAGTAGGTATCCTTGCGGATATCGGATTGCTTGACTTCAATATCAAAATCCTCTGCTTCGGGAAGCACCGCTACAGTTGCAGCAGATGTATGAACCCTTCCCTGGGTTTCGGTCTGGGGAACACGCTGTACCCGGTGAACGCCCGACTCGTATTTCATGATCCCGTATACTCCTTCACCAACAACATCCATTATAATCTCCTTGTATCCCCCCACGGTCCCCTCAGTAAAGCTGGTGGTTGAGGACTTCCACCCCTTTGTTTCGAAATATTTCGAATACATCCTGTAGAGATCCCCGGCAAAAATACTGGCCTCATCTCCTCCTGTTCCGGCGCGAATCTCCACAATGGCGTTTTTGTCATCCTCCGGATCCTTGGGCAGTAAGAGCAGCTTAATGGATTCTTCAAGCGGAACAATTTGTTGTTGATAGAGGTCCAGCTCTTCCCTGGCCATCTCCTTTAACTCTTCGTCCTTCTCCACAGCGAGCATCTCTTTTGCACTCTCTATATTGTTCAACAAATCTCTGTAAGAATTCATCGCATCAACAACGGGCTCCAGTTGTTTGTATTCCCGGTTCAATCGCACATAGCGCTTCATATCGGAGATAATCGCCGGATCGGTAATCAACTGACCCACCTCTTCAAACCTTGCCTTAACTCCCTCTAAACGGGACAATATCATATTTTCCCCCATGCGCTCTCTTTCCTTAATAGTTATACTCCCCCTGCTCTCCGGCAATGGTAAGCCTCTTGTGTTCGGATTCCTCACAATGACCAACAATCCTGGCTTCAATCCCGTACTTTCCAGCCAGGTCAATGATTCCCCCGGCACTTTGTTCATCGGTATAGATCTCGAAGCGATGTCCCATGTTAAACACCTGGTACATCTCTTCCCAGGACGTTCCCGATTCCTCCTGAATCATTCTGAACAGAGGAGGAACAGGAAACAGATTATCCTTAATGATATGAACCTTCTGCGCAAAATGCAAAACTTTTGTCTGTGCCCCTCCCGAACAGTGGATCATCCCGTCGATACTGTTCCTGTATTGCTTGAGCACCTCCCTGATTACCGGCGCATAGGTTCGGGTTGGGGAAAGGACCAGTTTTCCTGCATCAAGCCCAACACCCTCAATGAAGTCGGTAAGTGTTTTGCTTCCCGAATAGATCAGGTCAGAAGGAACATCAGGGTCAAAGCTCTCCGGGTAAAGCTGAGCAAGGTAAGATCCAAACACATCATGACGGGCGGATGTCAACCCATTGCTGCCCATTCCGCCATTATAGTCTTTTTCATAGGTCGCCTGGCCTGAAGATGAAAGTCCCACAATCACATTTCCGGGAACAATGCGATTTTCAATTATATCAGATCGCCTGGACCGTGCCACAACCGTAGAATCTACAATAATGGTCCTTACCAGGTCCCCCACATCGGCCGTTTCTCCACCGGTACTGTATATGGGAACACCCAGTTCCCGTAGTTCTGCCAGAATTTCTTCCGTCCCATTGATAATTGCAGAAATGACCTCCCCGGGAATTTTGCTTTTATTCCGACCGATGGTGGATGATAGAAGAATATCACCTGTAATCCCCACACAAAGCAAATCATCCAGGTTCATTACAATGGCATCCTGGGCTATTCCTTTCCATACAGAGATATCCCCTGTCTCCTTCCAGTATATGTAAGCCAGCGAAGATTTGGTTCCGGCTCCATCGGCATGCATCACCAGGCAATGATCAGGATTCCCGGTAAGCTTATCGGGGATTACCTTGCAGAAAGCCCCTGGATACAGGCCCTTATCCGCATGCCTTATGGCCTGGTGCACATCCTCTTTGCCGGAGGAGACTCCACGCTGAAGGTATCGGGAAGAGTGACCCATTTCGATTAGTTTTGGGGTATATAATCCGTTGAAAGCACCCGAAACTCGGTGCGCCTGTTCACCTGGTGTGCTTTCTCCTCCAATTCCACACTCCCCAGCTGGTTAATAAAACCTTCTGTCAGGATGTCTCCAAGCTCCAGGAAGTCGTACTGGGAAAGTACCTTTTCGTCCACCACCTTGGGTTGAGACTCTCCGTAACCCCTTGCCCTTAACCTGTCGGGTTGAATCCCTTTTGAAATCAGGTAATCAACCACCGATTGTGCCCTTTTCTGTGAAAGTTCCTGGTTATCCGCAGGTGTTCCCCTGGAGTCGGTGTGAGACATCAGCTCAATGGTCACATTGGGATTATCATCCAGTGTTTCCACCAGATTATCCAGGGAGACCATCGATTCGGGCCTCAGGTCCCATTTTGCAAAGTCATAAAAGATATTGGGCAATTCGATCACCTGTGTAATGGAGGCCAGGTAAATGGTTATCTCAAACTCTTCGCTCTGATCCAAACCACGGGTGGATTCTCTTTCTTTCCCATTGAGATAACCGGGCTGACTGGCAATAAAAACATAGTCGGTACCCGGCTTGAGCATAAATCTGAAGGTTCCTTCCTCACCTGTATTTGCTTCCACAGTAATGCCGTCGCTTCCCACAGACTTAACTATTGAATTCGGCAGAATCTGATCATTACGCTCGTCCTTCACCACTCCGGTTACGGAGAACTCAAGCGGTGGCAGGACAAAAGAAAAGATATCATCATTTCCCCTTCCCTTCCTGGACGAACTGAGGAACCCGCGCTCCGCATCAGCCTCAAACACGATCCCAAAATCATCCTCCGGTGAGTTGATAGGAGGTTTCATATTTTCCAGGTTCCAGCTGTTTGTCTCATCTTTAGTGGCTTTATAAATATCCAGACCT
>JAYEOJ010000108.1:0-4740 GCA_034722835.1 Bacteroidota bacterium
TGAAGGAGATACGCAGGGATATGGGATCGGGCCGACAAATGAACAGGCTGCTGCAGGGGGATGTGGGAAGCGGGAAAACCCTGGTGGCACTGATGTCAATGCTTATAGCCATAGACAATGGCTTCCAGGCCTGTATTATGGCTCCAACAGAGATTCTGGCACAGCAGCACCACAAGAGCATCAGCTCTTTTCTGGATGGAATGGATGTCCGGGTAGAACTGCTCACCGGCTCGGTGAAGAAGGCCGACCGGGTGCCCATTCACGAAGGCCTGCTGGATGGCTCCCTGCATATCCTTATTGGCACACACGCGGTAATCGAAGATGTGGTGCAATTCAACCAGCTCGGACTGGTAGTGATTGATGAACAACACCGCTTTGGCGTGGCCCAGCGGGCAAGGCTCTGGAAAAAAGCCGATATTCTTCCTCATGTACTCGTGATGACCGCCACACCCATTCCCCGCACCCTGGCCATGACCCTGTACGGAGACCTGGATGTGTCTGTAATCGATGAACTACCCCCGGGACGTAAGCCCGTGGTGACACGCCATTCCTTCGATTCCAAAAGATTGATGGTGTTTGGCTTTCTAAAAAAACAGCTGGCTCTGGGCCGACAGGCCTACATTGTCTATCCGCTGATCAAGGAGTCGGAAACAATGGACTACAAGGATCTGGAAGACGGATTGGAGAGCATCTCCCGCGCCTTTCCCCCACCTGAATGCCAGGTAGGTGTGGTACATGGAAAGATGAAACCGGAAGAAAAAGAAGCCTCCATGGCCCATTTCGTGGCCGGTCGCACCCATATCATGGTGGCCACCACCGTGATCGAAGTGGGTGTGGATGTACCCAATGCATCCATCATGATTATTGAAAGCGCCGAACGTTTCGGGCTCTCTCAGCTCCACCAGCTTCGTGGCCGGGTGGGTCGGGGAGCCGACCAGAGCTACTGCATCCTGATGTCCGGCTATAAACTTTCGGATGAGGGGAAAAAACGGATCGAGACCATGGTCCGGACCAACGATGGCTTTGAAATAGCAGAAGTGGACCTGAAGCTGCGCGGACCCGGTGATATCGAAGGGACCCAGCAGAGCGGTGTGCCCTTCAACCTGAAAATTGCACACCTGGGGCGGGACAGTCAGATCCTGCAGCTGGCAAGGGATACAGCCGAGCTAATCTTAACAGAAGATCCGGATCTGAAGCTGGAAAAAAACTTCATCTTTGCCAAGCACATCAAAAAAGGAAATCCCAAGCGCATAGATTGGGGCAAGATCAGTTAGTCCTGAACGCAGCGAACCGAGAAGCCCATAGTCATGGTGTTGTATTGCCGGTACACCTGTTCCGAGTCAAATTTGAGCGCCCTGTACCAGGCCTTACCGGTGCCACTCTCATGGGTAGCTGTCCAGTAAGCAGCATATTGATGGTAATTATAAAAGGTCCCCGTAGCACTGCGAAAACCTCCCGGAACTGCTGTAAATCCACTTGTATTGTTGCCTCCGGCAGGGGCGCTTTGCCATTTTGAATAACCGGTTTCTTTTAACTGGGCTCCCTCATCGCTTCCACGCCACTCAGTTTTGCTCACCTGGACCGAATCCATACCAACGAAGAGCTCAAATTCCTTCCATTCGGCATCCGATGGCAGGTGCCAGCCATCCGGACATACGCCCTGAACACCGCTGGGAATGGTATCACTGCTTGTTCCGCCGGCCATTGCTGCCGCCCAGGTATATAATACACTCGAAGTATCCTCATTGGAAGAGAGATTTTCATACCAGCAATAAACCTGAGCATCTGCTGTCAAGGCGTCCCACTCCGCATCATCGCTGAGTTCCGTAATCGGGGTCCCGTCCGCGTAATGGGTCACCCTGAGGTTTTCCGCCATCCAGACCTGTCCGCCAATATCAATGGTCGCATAGGTATTCCCTTCAAAATCACTCATGGTTCCATAGGTGAGATCCGGATTAAATCCCCCCGGACTATCCAGCAGAATGGTGATATTATCAGAATCATATTTATCATCATCATCAACGGCCAGTGCACCCAGAGCATACTCCCCGACTTCGTAATCAGCAGTATTCCAGTTATAGATAAATGTAGATTCGTCAGAACTTGCCATTTCTTCGCCCTCGACAAATATTGTTACTTCGACTATGGTACCATCCCCATCCTCTGCAATTGCCTTTATAGGTATGATGTCTCCCTGTTTCAGGGTCGCATTATCCTGTGGACTTACAATTTCAACAACGGGAGCCACTTTTTCCTCTTCCTCAGCACAAGCTGTAAGAAGGAAGAAAGGAATCATATAAACAATTTTCTGTGCTATTCTCATTTTTCTCATAATTCAATATGCTTTCTGCGCAAAAACTGCGCCAAATTAACAAGAATAATCCAAACTGTTTTTCCGGAAACTATTTATATCGCTTATAAATAACTGCTAAAAAAGATTAATATGACCTTCAGCAGGTGAGAATCATACAACATCAATAATTTTGTGCCCATGATTGAGCACGAGGGGATCATAGAACAAATTGATGGAGATGTGGCACATGTGAAAATTGAGAGTGTCTCGGCATGCGCATCCTGTCATGCCAAAGGGGTTTGCAGTGCTGCCGATCAGGAAGAAAAATACCTCGACGTTCCTCTCCATGGTGCCTCTTACAGGCCGGGAGATCCCGTACAGGTCCAGGTAGCAAAACGCATGGGATTCAGGGCTGTGGCCCTGGGTTACGTCTATCCCTTCTTCCTTGTAATGCTTGTTTTGATTGCCTCGATCGCTATGGGCGCCCCGGAGTTAAGAGCAGGTACCTTTGCATTGATCTCTGTTGTTCCCTACTACCTGGTGCTCTATTTGTTCCGGAAACGTATTGAATCTTCATTTACATTCAGCATAAAGAAAACCTTCACTGTGCAATGAGCCAGATTATACTTTTTACCATTATTACCCTTGTTGCTATTGGGGCCACAGCTGCCATCATTCTTTACTTTGTAGCCCGGAAATTCAAAGTTTATGAAGATCCGCGCATCGACGAAGTAGAAGAGGTCCTTCCTGCAGCCAATTGTGGCGGATGCGGATTCCCCGGTTGCCGTAATTTTGCAGAAACACTGGTAAAATCGGACTCCTGGGATGATCTTTTCTGCCCTGTGGGCGGTAACGAGGTCATGGCAAATGCAGCTGCCATTATGGGAAAAGAAGCCATCGAACAGGCGCCGAAAGTGGCAGTTGTCAGGTGCAATGGCACCCCCGAATTCAGACCCCGGGTCACCGAATACGATGGTGCACCAACCTGTGCCATTGCCCACAGTCTGTATTCGGGCGAGGGTGGATGCCCCCATGGTTGCCTGGGAGAGGGGGACTGTGTTGTGGTATGTAATTTTGATGCCATCCACATGGACCCGATTACTGACCTACCCGTTGTAATTGACGATAAATGCACTGCCTGCGGCGCTTGTGTGGAAGCCTGTCCAAGGGACATCATTGAACTCAGAAAGAAGAATAAAAAGGACAGGAAGATATTTGTGAGTTGTATCAACGAGGAAAAGGGTGCGGTGGCCAAGAAGAATTGCAGTGTGGCCTGCATCGGATGCTCCAAATGTTTTAAGGTATGTGCCTATGATGCCATTACCATGGAGAATAATAAAGCATTTATCGACTCAGAAAAATGCAAATTGTGCCGTAAATGTGTAGCAGAATGCCCGACCAATGCCATCCTGGAGCTGAACTTTCCTCCTCCCAGGAAAAAGGAGCCGGCCGAGGTCACTGAATCCGAAAGCAATTAGAAAATTATAAACAGACGATTACATGAGTCTTAAAACTTTTTCAAGGGGAGGTGTTCACCCTCCCGAACATAAGCTCTCTTCGGGAAAAGCAATCGTTGAATTGCCACCACCCGAAGTGGCTGTAATTCCTGTAACCCAACATCTGGGGGCTCCTGCCAAAGTGCTTGTGAATCGTGGCGACCAGGTAAAGGTGGGGCAATTGATTGCCGAAAGTTCGGGTTTTGTATCCACCAACATCCACTCCTCGGTTTCAGGAAAGGTCCTGAAGGTAGATCAGTTTATGGATAGCTCGGGATACCGTAAGATGGCAGTGCAGATCCAGGTGGAAGGCGATCAGTGGCTGGAAACCATCGACCGCTCGGACGACCTGGTACGCAATACCGTACTCCTGGCCGAAGATATCCGGAAGAAGATGCTGGAAGCAGGGATCGTCGGACTGGGCGGGGCCACTTTCCCCAGTCATGTAAAACTGATGGTTCCCCAGGGGAAAACCGCCGAATATTTGATCATAAACGGCGTGGAATGTGAACCCTATCTGACGGCCGACCACAGTCTGATGATGGAGCATACGGCAGAGGTATTCTCCGGCATACAGATCCTGATGAAAGGACTGGGCGTCGAGAAAGCCATTATGGGAATTGAAAACAACAAGCCGGATGCCATTAAGAAGATGAAAAAGATGGCGGCCGGCAGCACTGTTTCTGTTCAGGGATTGAAGGTGAAATATCCGCAGGGTGGAGAGAAACAATTGGTCCAGGCCTTGCTGAAAAGGGAGGTCCCTTCCGGAGGATTGCCCATTGATGTTGGGGTGGTGGTATTCAATGTGGGTACAGCAATGGCTGCCTACGAAGCGGTGATGAAAAACCGGCCACTGATCGACCGGGTGGTCACAGTGACCGGAAAATCGCTGGAGAAACCCTCCAATTTCAAGGTAAGGATCGGGACACCCGTCACCTACCTGGTTGAACA
>JAYEOJ010000109.1:0-4737 GCA_034722835.1 Bacteroidota bacterium
CCTCCCGACCACGACCTGTATGATGTTACCCGTTCTGTTCATACTTCAACTTCAGGCAACCAGATCTCGGGATCGGTCACCTTTGAATACCCGATTATCGCCAGACATGCCGGACGTTTTAGAATTGCTCCGGTTCAATTTGCATGGTTTGATCCGAATACTGCTACCTACAAAACAGCCCTCACCAATGAATTTAATTTCTTGGTGGAAAAAGGGGAAAACGATGATGCTTCTGATGATGTGTATGTGCCGGGCGTGGTACATGAAAGTGTCAGGGATCTTGGAACGGATATCAGGGATATATCCCGGGTCTCACCGGTTTTCACAACAGTAAAAAGCTCACTCTTCGGGAGATCCTGGTACCGTTGGTTCTACCCACTTGCGCTACTGCTTACCCTGATGCTGATTGCCCTGATCAGCCTGGTGGCCAGGAGGAATGCAAATCTCACACTTGTGCGTAACCGGAAGGCTGGAAAATCGGCACGTGCCAGGTTGAGAAAGGCTGACCGCTTCCGGAAATCGGATGATCCGGATCAATTCTATGAAGAGATCGGAAAAGCCATCTGGGGATACCTCTCTCATAAACTGAATATAGAAACATCCGGACTTTCCAGGGAGGTGATCCTGGAGCATCTTGAGCTCAGGAAGGTCCCGGAGGAGCAGCGAAGTGAATTGCTCCGGATCCTTGAGGAAAGTGAGTTTTCCAGATTTTCTTCAAGCTCTGAAAGAAGCGATATGAACAGGCTCTACAGCGATGCCGCACAACTAATCAGAAACCTTGAAAACAGTCTGAAATGAAGCGAGCTGTCCTACCCCTGATCTTATTTCTTGCCTGTATGACCTGGAGGCCGGTTTCCGGTAATGATCCTCTGATAAGCGGTTTTCAGGAGATTATTACGGTTCCGTCAGACATTGATTCCCTCTATATCAGCGCAAACAAATTGTACGAGCAGGGAGATTATGAGCCGGCTTTAGAAAGATATAATGCAGTGATACTGGGTGGTAAGGAATCTGCTGACCTTTACTACAACATGGGCAATGCAGCGTACCGCTCCAACAGCATAGGACATGCCATACTTTATTATGAGAAAGCCCTGAAGCTGGAGCCCGCTCATGAAGATGCCATTCATAACCTGGATTTTGTTTCCCGGTACCGGCTCGATGCTTTTGAGGAAGTCCCCGTGTTATTTCTTGGAGCATGGGTGAAAGGCTTTGTGCTGCTGGTTCCTGAGCATACCTGGAGTATTCTTGCCCTGGTCTTTTTCATGATCATCCTTTCAGGAACACTGGTCTATCTTTTTTCCAGGCACATGGTGCTCAAAAAGTCGGGCTTTATCAGTGGTCTTGTGGCCCTGATATTGTTCTTGATTACAATTTCAGCTGCAATTTCCAGGCACAAAGACATCGTGAATCCGGATACAGGCATTATACTTGCACCATCCGTGGTGGTTCGCAGTTCACCCAGCGAAAGTGGAACTGAGCTTTTTATTTTGCACGAGGGGACCAAAATCAAGGTAAATGAAGAGGTCAGCGGCTGGCAGAACATCAAAGTAATTGACGGGCGTGAAGGGTGGATCATGGCAAAAGATTTCGAATCAATCTGAAACAAACCCTGTTATTCCCGAAATAATGCAAAACTCTTAACTTCGGATGAATGAACAGCCTGATTCTTGTCATACTGGCAATAATAGGATATCTTCTGGCTTACCGGTTTTATGGCAGGTTTCTGGGAAGGAAGATCTTTCAATTATCGGCAGGCAGACGGATGCCGGCCCATGAGTTCAGGGATGGAGTTGATTTTGTCCCGGCAAAGCCAACTATTATATTCGGTCACCATTTCACAACCATTGCAGGACTTGGCCCCATTGTGGGGCCTGCCATAGGTGTCATCTGGGGTTGGTTGCCAGCTTTTCTCTGGGTCTTTCTCGGAAGTATTTTCATGGGGGCGGTCCACGATTTCTCCACCCTGGTGGTATCGGCAAGGAACAGGGGTCGATCCATTGGAGAACTTACAGCTGATATTATCAGTCCGGCAACCCGGTACGCGCTGCAGTTTATTATGCAGCTTCTGCTTTTTATTGTGCTGGCAGTTTTTGCCATGATTGTGGGCTCACTTTTTGTTAGCTACCCTGAAGCTGTAATCCCGGTTTGGGCACAAATTCCTGTGGCCGTCTGGCTGGGGTGGAAGATCAGGCAGGATAAGAATGAGCTGATGTGGTCCATTGTGGCTCTGCTGATGCTATATGCCTTTGTTCTGCTGGGTGTACGCTTTCCTGTTTCATTACCCTGGAGTAATGAGGTGTCTGTTGTGGTGTGGTGCATCATACTTTTTGTTTATGTCTTTTTTGCTTCCACCATTCCCGTTCAAAAGCTGCTGCAGCCCCGGGACTACATTAACTCACATCAACTCATGGTGGCCATGGCCTTCCTGATCATTGGAATTTTTGTGGCCCATCCCGTTTTTTCAGCACCCGCCATCAACGAAAGCGCATTCCTGCCCGGATCAGATGTGCCTGACCTGGCACCTGTTCTTTTCATTGTGATCGCCTGTGGAGCCATATCCGGATTTCATTCACTGGCCAGTTCAGGAACCACTGTTAAGCAGGTTGATAATGAAATGGATACCCTGCCCATCGGATATGGTGCCATGCTTACCGAAAGTTTCCTTGCGGTGCTTGTTATTGTGGCTGCCGGTGCCGGACTGGGCATGGGTCTTGAAACGGAGGGCGGACTGCTGCAGGGAGCGGATGCCTACCGCCATCACTATGCTTCCTGGTCCTCGGCAAGCGGACTTTCGGCCAAGCTGGATGCATTTATCATTGGCTCTGCCAACCTGTTCTCCTCCCTGGGAGTGCCTGTAAAATACGGAGCTGCATTTGTGGTTGTCTTTATTGTTTCATTTGCCAATACCACGCTTGACTCGGCTGCCCGTATACAGCGGATCTCCCTGCAGGAAATCTTTACCAGGCCAAACGGAAAGATCAATAAGCCCTTGGACAACCGCTATATTGCTACTGCATTTGTTGTTCTGGCTGCCGCTGCCATGGCCTTCTTCAAGCCAGGAGGACAGGGAGCCATGGTGCTCTGGCCCCTGTTTGGGTCTTTGAACCAGTTGATGGCAGCACTGGCACTGGGAGTGGTCACAGTCTACCTTGCAGCCAGAAAAATCCCTGTCTGGTACACCATGCTTCCCATGCTGGTGATCCTGATCCTTACACTCTGGGCCATGGTTGAAAATCTGGCTGGTTTTATGGAAGACCGGGAGTGGCTGCTTGTGGTGCTTTCTGCAATAATTCTCGGACTTACTGCCTGGTTGACCATCAGCAGCCTGGTAGCATTGCTCAGGCGCATGGCAGCCAGGATCAGTAAATAATGGTAAAGGAGCCCAGGGGTTCAGGCTCCATATCGCGGATATCCACCCCTTCCACCCAGCTGTAGGCTGTTCCCTCTCTGCACCAATTAATAAAGCGGGTGCATCTCTTTGTTTTTCCTCTTATTACTACTCTCACTGAACCATCAGTCAGGTTCTCCACCCAGCCTTTTAGCTGCAGCAACCGGGCCTGCCTTCTTGCCGCGGCCCTGAATCCAACTCCCTGGACTCTTCCGGAAATACGAATATCGAATTGACTGTCCATTGTGGAAGAATAAACTACAGAATAAGAAGGGTGTAGAGCACTTCGTCAACCAGGTCGGTACTGATTAACATCAGATTTGCAGTTTCAACGGTGCGACCGGGAATCTCAAGCTCCTGATCCTTGAAAAGACCGGTGCTTTTGGACCGGGCCGGATCGATAAAACCGGCGATGATATCTGAAGAATTCTCACCGGGGAACAGGATCTCAACCCTGCCTTCAAGAACCTCCTTCTGCTTCATTTTCCACCGCTTCCGGGCATGTTTGTTAAAGAAGAGTACAAAGCCCAGGTTGTTAATGCTTATTACGCTATATGGCAGTTCTTCCAGTACATGGCTGTACTGCTTCACATCCCTTTCAAATTTCAGGGCCTCCTGTTTCCTCAGCACCTTGGTCTCATCCAGCTTTTTCTTCAGGTCCAGTGTGGCAAGGCGCAGTTCCTCCTCTTTCCGGATCAGTTTTTCATGTTGTTTGCGGGAAGCGAGTTCCATCTCTTTCTCCTTGGTCATTTCACTGGCCAGAAAGATGACCTTTTCCACTTCACCATACATGTCATTTACAGAGAGGAAGGTAGCCCGGAACCACAGTTCCTCCTCAAATTTTGATCGTAATTTAATCTGTCCCTGGAAGGGTTCGCCCCGGATCACATTTTCCCAGATTTCATTGAATCGTTCCTGCTCGGCCGGACCGAAAAAATCGAACACATTCATCTGTGAAAGTTCCAGTTTGGTATACTTCAGGGAGTTTTCAAGCAGGGTATTGCTCAGTTGAAGTTTTCCGTCAGGTGAGAAGACAGCTTTTTCATTGAGACGGTCAATGGCCTCGATCTGACCCTCATAGTCAATACTCTGCTTCTTTTGTTCGGTGGAGTCAATGGCCAGGAAAAGGATCTTTTCCACGCTGCCGTCATCGCGACGCACACCGGTATAAGTGGCCATGGTCCAGAGGTCCTGTCCCAGTTTAGTCTCATGCTTCATATAACCTTCGAAGTGTCTTCCACCCTTTGAAAGCTGATCCCAGAGAGAATTGAACCAGGTCAGGTCCTTCTCATTTATAAACATGGAGATGTGTTTTCCCTCCACCTCCCTGTTTCCGGAATAGCCCA
>JAYEOJ010000110.1:0-4725 GCA_034722835.1 Bacteroidota bacterium
AAGTATTCGATTTCGATTTCGGGATCAGGGGCGTGGGGGCCATTGCACCGGTGGATGGACAGTATCGGCCGGGGGGGATCGCCACACCTGTGACGGATGTGAACTATTTTACCATACATGGTTCCATGGATGGTGATATGAGGAGCTATGACGGGCTGCGGCAGATGCGAAGGGTGCAATTCAATGATTCACTTTACCACTTCGCAGCGGGCCTGTACCTGCACGGTGCCAATCACGGACAGTTCAATCAAAGCTGGGGCTTGTTTGACAATGGTTATCCCAACAGCCTGTTTCTGAACCGTAAAGCCATTATTCCGGTAGAACAGCAGGAGCAGGTGGCCCTGGTTTACCTGACCGCTTTTGTACTGGAAAGCTGCCATCCGGGCAGCGGTTACCTTCCCCTCTTCAAGGATTACCGCAGCGGCCGCCACTGGCTCCCGGATCTGGTTCATCTGAACCAGTTTCATGAATCCACAGCCGTTGTCTTTTGTGAATACGACGAGGACCTGGACGTGACTACCGGTAGTGATGGCGTTGATTCCATTGCTGCATGCGGACTGGCCCTCTGGAAGGAGGGCAGAATTCCCAAGAAATGGGGGGACCATCGCAACAACGCAGTATTCCTGGGTTGGAACAATGAGAAGGATTCCATACCTGGCCACTACACTGTATTTCTGGATAGTGCCTTTGCCAGCCAGCTGGAGGGAAGCCTGGCATTCACTTTTCTGGCAGCCGATGCCCAGATGGACCCGGGCCAGCGGGAAGAGGAAGCCGATGAAGAATCGGCTGATCCTGATAAGAATGCTGAAGATGCGGATGCTGATGAGGAGGATGCTGATGAGGAGGAGTCGGAGGACGAGGTGCCGGTGGATTTCACCATTGTTTTCAGGGATACGGCCGGAGTGGAATACAGGGTGAGGCTGGGCGATTACCAGAAGTTGCAGCCCGCCATTAAACCGGAAGTTTTCAAATCAAGGCTCTTCTGGGAGGATCCGGAATCGGAAGTGATCCTGCAATATATCTGCCTTCCACTGGAGAAGATCAAAGACAGTGCGGATCATCCTGTTTCTGCCAATGCCATTTGTTCCATCTGTTTTATATTCGATGCAGAGAAGAAGGGAACGGTGCTCCTGGACCAGCTTGGCTTTGCCAGGTTAGGGGAGTGGTAGTCGATCCGGCCGGCCTAGGGGTGCCAGGGCAGGAATTTGGGTGGATTCGGGTTAAGCAGTTTTGGGGGACTTGGATTGAGGGGCTCCCCGTTAAGCACTTTTTCATAAAGGGGGAGAAAATTCCGGGCCATGTGGACGGAAGCGAAATTATCACAGACATATTCATGGCAACGTCTCCTGTCGTATTCATCCACCTGCTTCAGTGCTTCCACCAGTTCCGACTTCTTATTGCTGAGGAAACCGAATTCGGATGTGACCAGTTCAGGAAGGGCGCCGTAGGGGGAGCCAAAAACCGGGCAGCCGAAATAGAGGCTCTCAACCACAGCCAGCCCCATGGGTTCGTTCCAGCGCACCGGGAACAAAAGAGCTTTGGATCCATTGATCAGGCGGTTCTTTTGCGCTCCCCCCACCATGCCTTCAAAATGGATCCGTGGATCAAGGGTGATGCGCATGCCCATCTTCATATTTACCCGCTGTCCTCCCAGTACCCTCAGGGGATATCCCGAAGCCCGGGCGATCTGTATGCAGCCTTTCAGATTCTTTACACGCCAGGCTGCCTTGCCAAGAAAGTGAAGATAGCTACGACTTTTGTCCAGTTGCGGCTTTCCATATTCCTCCAGGCCAAGCCCGTTGTATACATACACCTGGCTTCCGTAACGGGATGCATGATCGCGGGAGATAAAGGTGGTATTGATATCAAACTCCCGTTCATCGCTCGAGTTGCCGTGCAACGTGATCATATAGGGCTTTGTCAGGGGTTCCCAAAGGGGAATGTGTGAATGAACCAGGTCCACATCTTCGGGGATCTGACTGGCCAGCGACTGTTCGGGATTATAGAATAGGATCCTGGCAAAGTCACAGACCGATCCCCGGGCCACCAGGAAGGTGATGCGGTGCCCCATCTTGATCAGCTCCTTTCCAAGGTACCAGATATCCCTGCTGGTTCCGCCATATTTGGGAGTCGGGATTTTGCCGTTGTAGACGATCAGGATATGCAGGGATTCCATAAGCTATTTTTTCTGAATGCGGGAAATAACCGACAGGAACAAAGGTATGTCATTGGCCGTCAGGGTGGCCATTCGCTCCATAATGCGGTGGTAAAGCGGAGTTCCTTCCAGGATCCCGGCTTCCTGTAGTAGTCGGGCCGATTGCTTTTTCAGCGTTCCCCATCCTTCACCCGATTTGCTCAGGGATGTTCCCGGTTTCCCGGGTTGGTTGAGGGGGGATAGTTCATAGGCCGTTACCATCACTGACTGAGCCAGGTTCAGGGAAGGGTAGCTATGTGCCATGGGAATACTCATGGCCATATCCGACTGCAGGATCAGGGCATTGGGCAGACCACTTTCCTCTGTCCCGAATAGGATCCCGACATGTTCGAGCTGTTCCTGTTTATTTTCCAACTGCTCCCTGAGGTGGCGACTGGAATGATAGTCGTGTTTGGCCGATCGTTCTTTGGCCGTTGTGCAGATAAGCAGATCCAGATCCTTCACAGCTGCGTCAAAATCGTCGAAAAGCAGGGCCGATTCAAGGATATCATGAGAACCATGAGCCAGCATCCTGGCCTCATCGCCCAGGTGATTACAGGGATCGATTAGCCGAAGGTGTTTGAAGCCCATGGTCTTGATGGCCCTGGCAGCAGCCCCCACATTTCCTGGTACAGCTGGCTTATATAGGATGAAATGGATCTCCAAGGGTTCTTAATCTCTGTTTGATCCGCCAAATTACAACTTTTCCATTTGTTTAATGAGGATGCGTCCCCTGGATTTGAATCCTACCGTATTATTGTCTTCCTGGTCCTCAATGATGGCGATCAATTCATTCTTCAGTTCGGGGTAGAGCAGTACGTGGTTGTAGATGATCTGCATGGCATGGACTTTTATGGCCACCGGAAATAGTTCCGAAACCAGGTAGTTGAAACAGAGATCGATAAGCAGTCCCTGCTCTTCTTCCGGGATGTCGTAACGGGCCAGCATTCTGAGCAGGGAGCGCAGGGCGCCCTTTGATTCCAGTTCCGGTAGAGCCTGAATGATTTCGTTGATGTGTATCCGGGCCAGTCCGGGCTTCTTTTCATCGCTCCCGTCCAATATCCAGCTGGCTCTCCATGCCAGGGGATCCTTTTCATGGAGAGTCAGTTGGAGCAGCGTAATAAAATGAGATTCCGATTTGATAACCTCACCAATCAGGAGATCTTTTCCAACTCCTGAGGGTATGTCGGTCAGCAAGGACCGGAAATCCATTATTCCTTCTCCTCCTCAGTTTTCTGCCTCATGGACATGATGGTATAGCCATTGGTATTAACCTTATGGGTGTGATTCAGGTCAATCCTGGTTACCTGCATCACACTTTTCCTTCCGTCCTCATCCACTACATCATATTCCAGCACCATGCCATTCATGGCATGTGCATGCACGAACATGGCCCCGAAGGTTTGCTGGTTGCCCATCCATTCCTTACGCACTTCCTTACCCAGCTTTTCCGAGACCCACATATGTACCTCTGTACCGTCTTCCTCCACCATGTACTCATCGCAGCTATATCCAAGGATCACTTTGGTTTTGCCTGTTTTATAAGGCCTGTAGCTGTCCAGATCTGCTTCTTCCTCCTCATAATCTTCGACCATTTCAGCCATGGCTTCGGGATCGATGGAAGTAGCAAAACCGGTCTTTTCCCCGTCGCTTTCGGTCAGGATCAGCATGGCACTGTTCTTGGTATCAAAGATGATAGTCGATTTGGCATCTTTATCCTTGAATTCCATGGCATAATCTGCATCCGCCTTATGCACATAATTGTCATAGACCACCTGATCGTCCAGGTTGCCGTTTTTCTTGTAGGTGGTGAGTTCCATCTGAATATAGGCATCAAAGTGATATACCTCTTCATGCTCAACATTACCGGTGAGCCCCAGGGCATCCATCATGATATCATTGGAGAAATTGACGCTGGACGATTCAGACGAGTCTTCCATTTCAACCACGGTGGTGCTGTCATCTTTAACTTCCACGGGTTCCTTAAAGATGACTTTCTTGACTCTGTCGCGCAATCTCTGGGACTGGACATCCTGGAAGGAGAAAATCATGACTGCTAACGACAAAAAAATTACGATGCGTTTCATAGGAATAATTTTTAGTTAATCACTCTATGCAATTTAATACTAATATATTTGAACAACAATCGAGATTCCATGAAGTTCAAAAAGCAATTGATCCATGGACGCCTGGTGAAGAGATACAAGCGATTTCTGGCCGATGTGATTCTTGATGATGGGAGTGAGGTGATCGCCCATTGCACCAATTCGGGCTCTATGAAGAGTTGTTTGGAAGAGAATGCAGAAGTATGGCTTTCCCCGGCGGACGATCCCAAACGGAAGACCCGTTTTACCTGGGAGATGATCCGGATTAACGGAGACTGGGTCGGAATAAATACCTCCAATCCAAATGTCCTCGCAATGGAGTGGGTAGGCGGCGGGTTGATCCCCGGACTGGAAGGGCTTAGCGGGCTGAGACGGGAGGTGAATTGGGAAGACAGCCGTTTTGATCTTTTTGGGGAAAATGCCGAT
>JAYEOJ010000111.1:0-4711 GCA_034722835.1 Bacteroidota bacterium
TGGAATGCTATGCTTCCTGGCATTGGGAGTAAAAGCACAAACCACAGATGAAATTTCGTTCTTCCAGAGTATTTGGGGCATGGAGAAGAAGGCCATTGTAGAATCCTATATGGATCTGTCGGAAACTCAGGCTGCAGCGTTCTGGCCGGTATATGAGGACTACGAAGTCAAGCGGAAAGAATTGGGCAAAGATAAGGTGAATCTGTTAAGTGACTATGCAAAGAACTATGGTTCTATGAGCGGGGACAATGCAACGGACCTTATTCACAGGGGGGCAGCCAATAATATTGCCATGCAGAAGCTTATGAAGAAGACCTTCAATAAGTTGGCCAAATCTCTGGACCCGGTTACAGCAGCAAAGTTCGTTCAGTTGGAGAATTATTTCATAGTCATGATCCAGATGACTATCCAGGAAAGTATCCCTTTCATTGATGAGCTATAACAGAAGTCTGACTTTAGGAACCATGTTATAAATAATCACTCATACACAATGGATCGGAAACTTAATTTTTAATGTAAAATTGTTCCGGGTAGTTATATCTTTACTATCTGATGATGGGAAATATACTAATATCGAGAGCAAATGCCGGATAACAAGTTACCTCCAATTTCACCTTTAGCCGGTTCTTCTGTGCCGGTTCTTTTTAGGGTACTTAGGGGAAATCGTGTTGCTCCTCGCTATTATTTTAAAGTGTGGGTCACCAAGTTCTTTGTTCTGATTAGTTCGGCTTTTCATTGGATAGATCGACTGGTATTCAATAAAAAACTTAAAAAGTATACCTTCAAACAATCACCGATATTTATTATCGGTTTCTGGCGCAGTGGCACCACATTCTTGCACAATTTATTGACCAATGTCCCTGACACGGGATTTGTATCGACCTATCATGCTGTATTTCCAAATAACCTGAAAAGTGCCTGGTTGTTTAAGACATTTATGAGGTTGTTAATGCCAAAAAAACGATGGGGAGACGATGTGAAAATGTCTGTCAATCATCCCCAGGAAGATGAGTATGCTTTAAGCAATATTACGCACCGGTCCTTCTACCACTTTTTCTATTTCCCCTCATCGCATCGTTCTCTTTACACCAGGTATATCCGATTTGAATCTTTATCTGCTGATGAGGAAGATGAATGGAAACTGGATTATCGAAAAATGGTCATAAAGGCCCTTTTAAGTACCAGTGGAACGCAAGCAATATTGAAAAACCCGGTGAATACGGGAAGAATGCTGAAGTTATTGGAGATATTTCCCGGAGCCCATTTCATATTTCTAATCAGGAATCCGGTTCTGGTCTATTTATCAGCAAAAAAATTCTTTTCTGCCCTTTTTCCTTCTGTTAATCTGGAAAAATTCTCAAGGGAACAAATCTCTCAAATGATTCTGGATGTATATGTTAGATTATTGCATGATTATCTTGCTGATAAAAAACACCTTCCTCCAGGTAGCATTATTGAAATACGATATGAAGAACTTCAGGAGAGCCCGATAGAGGAGCTGGAAAAGATCTACAATGAGTTTGGCTTCAGTAATTTCCAGGAGGTCTTGCCTGTTTACCGTGAGTTTTTGGAAACGCAAAAGGAACATAGGGTCGATGTGTATACCATGGATAAGAAGGAATTGGATCATGTGCTGAGCAAACTAGATTTTGCTATGAAACACTGGGGATACGAGCTACCTGATGAGTTAGAGGTCCTGGATCACAAACCAGAACAAAAAGAAACTCCCATTGGAAAAGCCATGTAATCAAATCCCCGGATAAACACAACGCCTGGCCTCACCTCCGCCCTGAATGGCTGTTAATCGTCTTTCTTTGGAGGTCATTAAAGGGGATCATTATTCTGTATTATCGATGCATTGCCCAGGTCGACAGCACCGACCTGTTCAACGATCTGGTTTCTCTGAGCTTCCCAGAGGGTGACCAACTCCTGAAGTTTCTCTGGATTTTGGTCGGCAAGGTTGTTGGTCTCTCCCCGGTCAACAGAAAGATCATATAATTCCCATTGACCGTCTTCTTCAATGGTAGTGATCTTCCAATCTCCATGCCTTAGAGCTTTCTTTTTTTCATGATGGAAGAAGATCGGGGGTCTTTCGGTCCGGATATCCTGACTAAAGAAGGGCACCAGGCTTATTCCAGGCGCATCAAACCTTTCATTCAGTTTAGCTGCTTCGGTTCCGGCAAGCTCCAGCATAGTTGGGGCAATATCGATGATATGGGCAGGCATATCTCTGAAAGCATTGTTGTCCTTGATTCCATTGGGCCAGTGTACCACCAGGGGGGTGGCTATGCCACCTTCGTGCACCCAGGTTTTATGTAGCCGGAAAGGGGTATTAGACGCGGAGGACCAACCCGGGCCAAGGCAGAGGTAGGTATCAGCCGAACCCGGCAGGGCACCTATGGTATGTTTATCGGCCCGGTTCATAATCTCGGTACTTGCTCCATTGTCGGAGCAGAAAAAGACAATCGTATTTTCAAAGTAACCGAGCTCCTTGAGTGCTTCAATGTACCGCCCGATCTCCCGGTCCATTCGGGTGACCATGGCTGCATGAATGGCCATCTTGGTGGCCTGGAACTCCTGCTGTTCTCTGGTCAGCTGGTTCCAGGGAATTGCCCGCCCGGTGTCGGCTGAATCAATCTGAGTAATTAACTCTTCAGGCGTCAGGTTCCAGGGGGCAAAGCGTTCAGGCTCCAGTTCATTTACCGGATGTACCTCAAATCCCAGTTCCTCTCTGTTTTCTGTCCTCAGCTTCCGGATCTCATCCCATCCCACAAGGAAAAGCTCCCGGTATTGATCAATATCCTTCTGCATGGCCTGCAGCGGGAAGTGGGGTGCAATAAATGCGATGTACTCAAAAAAGGGCTTATCACCACGATTCTGTTTATGTTCTTCCAGGTACTTAATGGCATGGTCCACAATTGCCACAGAGGCTTCATATTCTTCCCCTGATCCGGGAAGGGCAATCTCAACTCCATCTTCCCAGAGGTGATGGGGACGCAAATGCCTTCCATCCTCTGTTCTGTAGGACCGGTCAAAGCCCACTTCTGCATGGCTCAGATGGCTCTGCTCAGGGACCTTTCTGACAATATGCCATTTGCCCGAGTGGTAGGTGCTATATCCATGATTCTTAAGAATAGTTGGAAGCCAGCCAGCTGTCACCGCCTGGACTGTGGAGACCGTATAATCTACTCCGGGCATGGGGTCGGCGAGGACCTGGTGGGGGTAATAACCTGAGAGCAGACTGGTACGGGTGGGCCAGCAACGGCCGGTGTTGTAAAAGTTGGTAAAGCGAAGTCCTCCCGATGCAAGCGCATCAATATTAGGTGTTTCCAGAATCTCAGCTCCATAGCATCCCGGGTCTGAATGACCCATATCATCGGCCAGGATAAATACAATGTTTGGCTTTTCTGCAGGGGTGCTGCAGCTGGTGGCCAGGGTCAGGGCTATCAGACCACTTATAAGAACAATGAATCCGTTTTTCATAGTTAGAAATATAAGAATAATTTCCTAAGCTTTTCTTGTATCTTAGTATCTCAAACAAAACTTAATTCCATTCCATATGACCCCACGCGAACGTGTATTGACAGCCCTGAATCACCAGGAACCTGACAGGATTCCGGTGGACCTGGGGGCGCATCGATCATCAGGTATTGCAGCCATTGCCTACCATCAATTGCGGAAGCATCTCGGACTTCCCGAAAAACCAATCCGGGTATACGATATGGTGCAACAGCTGGCCATAATAGATGATGATGTGCTGGACCTCTTCGGGGTGGATGTCATTGAGATGGGACGGGGATTTTTACTGAATGACAGTGATTGGAAGCCCTGGACCTTGCCTGACGGCACTCCCTGTGAGATTCCATACTATACCAATCTGGAACTTAAGGGCGAGCACTGGGTGATCTTTGATGGGGAAGGAACTGAAGTGGGTATTCTAAAGAAAGGGAGCCTTTATTTTGAACAGACCCATTTCCCACTGATGGAAAGGGGCATAGAGAACGATCACTTTGAGGATCTGGAGGCGATGCTGGGCCGGCAAATATGGAGCGCCGTGGCACATCCGGGAGCTCACCTTGCGATGGATGAACCCGGTCTAAAGGAAGTGGCTACCAGGGCCAAAGCACTGCGTGAATCCACCGACCGGGCTATTGTAGGTCTATTCGGGGGCAATATGTTCGAAATTCCCCAGATGTTGTATCGCATGGATAATTACCTGCTGGCAACGGGACTGTATCCGGATAAGGTAGCGGAGCTCTCAGAGAAACTCTACCAGATTCATATGAAGAACCTGGAACTCTGGATGTCGGCCGTGGGACCCTACATCGATGTGGTTTTGTTCGGGGACGACCTGGGTGCCCAGCAGGGTCCCCTGATTAGTCCGGAAGCCTACAGGGAGTTCTATAAACCCTATCATAAGAAGCTATGGGGCAGGGCCAAAGAGCTGGCAGATGTAAAGGTTCAGCTGCACTGTTGCGGAGGGATCTATGAACTGATCGATGACCTGATCGATGCCGGACTGGATGCCTTTAACCCGGTGCAGATCTCTTGCAGGGGCATGGATCCCGCCGTGCTGAAAAGGGAGTTTGGTGACCGGATCGCTTTCTGGGGTGGGGGTTGTGATACGCAGAGTATACTACCTCTCTTATCTCCCGAAGAGGTGGCTGCCCATGTCCGGGAAATGTGCTCCATTCTGAAACCTGGAGGGGGA
>JAYEOJ010000112.1:0-4705 GCA_034722835.1 Bacteroidota bacterium
TTTTGATTCTCTCCACTTTAATTTCCGGGTGGGTATTCTTTTGGATTCTTGCTTTAATGCTTTACGATTGATGGATTTGGTTTCACCAGTGCTATACTTATTTCGTCAAAAACAGAGGCAGCCGTTGTAATCCCCTTGAGTGGCCGGATCATACTGTCACCCGGGACGTCTGGCACACACATGCCGGCAATAACCGGTGTGACTATGGTTCCTTCAACTGCATTGATCAGGGCCGAATAGATCAGCGCCGGCTGTCCGTTGCCATAAGTATCTATGGTCATTGCCTCTTCATTGTACTCCTGGTATTGGTCATTATAATCGCCTGAAAGGTTTACTTCGATCCAGCATTTCCAGGTAGTGCCTGCATGGACCCGGGCCCTTATGATAAAATATCCCGGTTCCGGTGTGGCACCTGTAACTGCCACAGGGGCCTGTTTTTCAACACCGGGCAGCTCCCTGGTCTGGTTCTCTTTTTTATAAACCTCAAACCAGCATGGCAGGGCGGAAGGAACTTCCGCTTTTCCTTCCCAGTCTCCCACCGCTGCCCGCCTGGTAACAAATATCGTTCTGCACCTGCCTGTTGACGGTTCCTCAAGCCATATGGCAAAGGTGGGGGACTCACCAAAAGCCGATTCCTGTACCAGTTGTTGATTGATATGAATCCGGAATGCTATATCCGTCTTTCCCTGGGTGCCCCTGTATGCATATATCACAAGGCATGCAACCACGATCAGCAATGGAATAAGGATAATAATGGGTTTCCGCAGAAGGGTCATGAGATGCTGTTCAAGTATTAAATTTCCTGTGGAATTTCAAAACCCTTTCTGTATGTTCCTAATGCCAGTTTCCTGGCCTGCGGGTCGTTTGTGATTAACTCGGTCTCTCCTGAGAAATACAAGTGTTTTTTACCTGCACGATAGGAAAGGTTGGCCAGATGTATCAGGGTCGCACTTCTGTGCCCCTCAACAATGTTACCGTTGGGCTGTTCTCTGGATCGTATGCAATCAATAAAATTTCCCAAATGTTCCCTGAGCGGGAATAATCCCTGCTCCTGGACAACGATCTGACGATCCTTGTCGTAGACCTGCCATCCTCCTCCCATTCTTCCCACATACATGAGCCCTTCGGTGCCATAGATGACTATTTTAGTGGAATTCTGTTTCCACTCAGGGAAACCGTCACCATAACGGATCTCAGGTCTTGTCTTTAGCATATAGGGAGAAAACTCGCCGGTTTGCAGGGTCAGAACAAAATTACCATAATCGAATGTTGTCATTTGATAATCCGGCATATCTCTTTGATCATCAAAGAGATATCTTCCTCCCGTGCAATAAACCGATTCCGGGAATTCCGGATTGTCCAGCACAATTCTGGCAAGGTCCACTTGGTGAATGGCACCATTTCCCAGTGCCAGGCCACCGGAGTAGTCCCAATAGAAGATGTTGGACTTATGCCGTGAAACGCTGTAGGGAACCTTCCGTGCCGGACCCAGCCACATGTTCCAGTCGATGGTGTCAGGCGCCTTTTCACCCTCCTTTTCATTGAATGGAATTGGTCCGTTCAAGAGCCCCGACACATTTACTGCAACCACCTGGCCCAGCTTCCCGCTTTTAATATAATCCCTGGCCGACCAGGCATAATCAGCGCTCCTGTTCTGGGTTCCGCATTGCACAATTCGTTCATATTTCATAGCGGCCTCAACCATTTTTTGTCCCTCACCCATATGCAGGGATATATTCTTCTCCACATAGACATCTTTGCCTGCCTGGCATGCCCATATGGTAGCCAGTGCATGCCAGTGTTGGGGCGTGGCAATGATCACCCCGTCAACCTCCCCATCCTCGAAAACCCTGCGCATATCTCTTACCCTGACCGGACTGACCTCTTGTATCTTTGTAAGTTCTTTTATGGCCCTGCCACCACGTGTATCGTCCACATCACAGACATATTTCACAAAGACATTCTTATTGATGTCCGCCACTGTAAGAATCAGATTTGTACCCCAGTTGCCGGCTCCAATTAGTGCAAGCACGACCTGCTCATTGGAGCTGATTACATCTCCTTTGGAGAATATTGTTTTTATCTTTTCACGGTATAAAGGTACCTTTCCGGTAGCCTGATCCCCTGTCGGTTCTGCATGTTGGGACAGATCTTTCTCTTTCAGATTTGAACAGGAAGTAGCCAGTCCCAGCCCGGCCACGCTCCATGACAGATTGCTAAAGAATTTTCTTCGTTTCATAGTGCCAACCATTCTATTATTTGTTCATAAACCGGCAGCCCATCATCCACAACAGTATGTATAAAGTTGTCTTCAACACCCTTCTTATTGAACACAACACCGGGGTAGGTGAGGTGGCATGCTTTTTTATCCTCTCCTGCAGAATCCCCATTTGCCGAAACCGGATTAAGGATCAGCAGTTTCCGGGGGCTAAGTGCTGCCATGAGGTCGGACAGGTCATATTTTTCAATGGCTCCTGCCACGGTCGATGGAATATATGCCGGGGAATAATCACGATTGAGTGCAATATCTGCAAAACTCAGAAATGGATGAACCAGGCAAATTTTTTGAATGCGCTTATCAAAGACGGCGGCATGCAGCAACTCACTGCCGGGTGCCCCGGATGCAATGGCAGAAATGGTCTCAAATTCTCCCGCATTGGTTTCAATAAAGTGAATGATCCTGAGAATATCTTCAGTACGCATTCCTACAATGGACTTATTGGTTAAAATGCTTGCAAACCACTGATTGTATGAGGTATTGTCAATATAGGCATCCCCCTTTAAATAGCCCGGCCCAAGGGCACCAATGCCCCGGATATCAAAAAGAAGTACCGAATACCCTTGCTTCACCATGGAATGGATCAACACACTGTCGGAACGGGCAGCCTCTTCCATACCCTGCTCATCCAGCAATAGTACCACCTCATGATTGCTCTTTTGTATAGGTTTAAAAAGGGCTGCGGGCAACATATAGTCACCACCCCCCGGAATCAGATATTTCTCAAGTACAAATTGTTCTTTTACAAATCGACCTGAAAATACTGTCTCTCCGAAATGCTCAGGATACGTGAACCCTGACAACTGTTTAGCTTCATTTTCTATCCGCATCAAGTGTTCATCAAAATCCTCACGTGCTCTCCATAGTTTTAATCTGGCATGTTGATTCTGAACCAATTTCCTGTTTAAGGAGTAGATCGTTTCCCCCTTCAGTGAGGTGGCCAGTTGACCGGTAGGAGTGGCCCACAGATCCTGCTCATCAAGGATCTCCACTTCCAGATCTACCGGACTGCCGGGATTGTCCAGGTGCTTCTGAAAGAAGGCATACATGGTCTCACGGTTCTTTTGTGTGGAAGCATGCACATCATCATCTTCTACCATGGCCATTTGATCCCCGGCTTCCAGAGCCTTATAAAACTGTTTTACTTCACCAAAGGTCTCCCTGGCCCCCTGAATGCTGAAAAAGTCACGGGTGGTGGTGATCATTAAGCCGGGTTTGGGTGCCCTCACCTCCAGCAGATCTGCATGATCCAGCCCTTCACTGATCATATGGATCAGATTCTGTTCCGCATCCTGGGGCCCGATTGATTTTAGTATATATTCCATACTGGTAATAAAACATTCAGGTGCTGCGGCCAGTATTCTGTCATCAAGGGCCGCTGTATATGCTGTCTGTGTACCGCCACCCGATCTTCCTGTCATTCCGATCCTTTCGGGATCCACCTCTTTCCGGGTAAGCAGGTAATCAACGCTTCTGATCCCATCCCAGATGAAATATTTGGTAGGGGAGTATCCGGAAATATAGCATTGTGCTCCGGGATAAGAATGTTCAGTAGTGGGCCCAAAGCGGGATTTACCCTCCATTTCATCATAATACTGCAGACGTTCTCCCTGCCCGACGGGATCAAATGCCAGCACAACGAATCCCTTTTTTACCAGATTGATAATGATGTGTTGATAGGTTTCGCTGCGGAAACCATTGGAGGTATGCCCGCTTGCATAAATCACAGCAGGGGCTTTTTCTTTTAGTTTTTCCGGTATAAAAAGGGCAGCTGTTACATAATAGCCGGGAAGAGATTCATAAATGACCTTTTCTACCCTGTAATCTTCTTTTTGGATCACTCCGGTCACACGGGCATTTAGAGGCGTTTTTTCCGGAAGTGGACCCACAAGCTGCAATAGCTTTTTCCTGACTTCCTCCTGCCGTTTCAGATGGTCATTTTTTGTCTCTAATAATGCTATGCTCTCTTTTCGCTCCTTAAGCTGCTCAAATGCTATTTGGCATGAGCTCTTATACATGGCATTCTCTGAATCGGAATAAAACTTCCAGAAATCAAATAGATTGACATCATCCTGGGAGTGAACCGAAGTAAGAACAGCAAAAAGGAAAGCAAGGGAAAGAGATAGTCTGTTCATAATTCATTTATTTACTTAAGTTTGCCTGAGCAAACAGATCGACAACTTCTTCCTGGCTAAGGTTGAACTGAAGGTATCGACGGTTTCCAACAGGTAAGCTAACATGTTTGTTGTTTGCTTTGACAGGTAGTTCTTTCCCCGGCTCTTCAAACAAGCTTATTTTTTCGGTATTTACAGGCAAATCAAGAGTGCCTTCACCGGACATATGCCAGTACACGACCCAGCTCTTATGCTTGCGCTCAAATATGAAAGCACGTAAATCATTGTTGCCGTGCCCGGTATTTAAGATTTG
>JAYEOJ010000113.1:0-4676 GCA_034722835.1 Bacteroidota bacterium
TCCATGAATCTCGGCAGCCTGATGATGATGGGCGATATTCTGAACCGCCACAACAACAGCGGAGCGGTGATCTATTACGAAAGGGCCTACCGCCTCTATCCGGAGAATCAGAAAGCGGCCTATGCCCTGGGAAACTGGTATATTCAGTCCAAGGAAGCCTGGAGGACCATTCCCATCTGCCAGGATATGTTAGCCCTCGATACCACCAGTATCAAATTCGGTAAGCTCCTGGGCTATGCTTATTATAAGATCGGGGAGCCAACAAATGCTGTACGTTACTTAGAATATGCCAATCAACTTGGCGATTCAACTGCATTTACTTTCAAATACAAGGGCATTTCCCATTACCTGCGGGTTGACTTTGAATCGGCCATTGAGTCCCTTGCATACGCTGCTGAAAAAGATAGCCTGGATGCTGAAGTGCATTTCTTCCTTGGGGCCAGCCTGGCCACCACTACAAGGAAAAAAGAGGCCATGTCTGAGCTTAAAATGTCCCTTCAGCTGATGCAGCCCGATCCCGCAGTGATTTCCCGCATCTATTCCGAACAGGGTAATTTAAAACGCCTTGAAATGAATTATAAGGAGGCTTACGACTTGTATAACCAAGCCTGGGAAACCGATACCACCAATGCCATGTCGCTTTATTTTATGGCTTCCATCCTGGACAACAGTCTGCACCGGTCCAAAGAAGCCCTGGTAGATTACCAGCGTTATATTGATGCCCTGGACCGTCTCCCCGAAAAGGAAGAAAGCAAGCAGGGTGTTTCCATCAGGGCCATTGTAGAGGACCGGATCATAACATTGAAAGAGGAGCTGTTTTTCAAAGATGAATAAGCCCATGTGATCCCGGGCACCAAACATCTTGATAAATCCATATTTATTCATAACATTTGTACACACTAAATCAATGATATGGATATGCCCATTGTCCAATTGATCCAGGGAATGCTGGCACCCGGACTGATGATCTCGGCCTGTGGATTGCTGCTGCTTGGTATGAATAACAAATACAGCCTGGTGGTAAACCGGATCAGGCTTCTGAATGAAGAGAAACGGAAAGTTTTTCACCAGGAGCATATTGATGAAAATGACAGCAACCGTTTAAGCAATATTGAGCTGCAGATCAGCCACCTGATTGCACGTATCTCCTTGGTACGAAATGCTGTTTTCAGTTATTCCCTGGCCGTGGCCCTCTTTATTGTCAGCTCGGTGCTGATCGGGGTAACCATCAATTCAGGAACTTCTGCCTTTAACTGGCTGATTGTCTCATTCTTCTATGCAGGGATGTTTGCCGTTTTTGTGGGCATTGTATTTGCCGCCATCGAAGTCTGGAAAGGATACCGCATTGTAAAGATCGAGATCTCTGAAGTTTACAAAGCAGTCGATTAACTGAGCTTAGCATGAAAGAACTACGCAAATATTATCGTATCAAGGGGACTCCGGAAGAAATCTACGCTGCTCTTATCAATCCTTTTGCCATTGCCCTCTGGACCGGGGGAGCTGCTGATATGAAGGAGGAGCCGGGAAGTAGCTTTTCTCTCTTTGATGGAGATGTCGAAGGGATCAACATCGCCTTTGAGCAGAACAAACAAATCATCCAGGAGTGGTTTTTTGGCGAACAGGAAGAAAAATCAATTGTCACCATCACCCTCCGACCCGACAGATATTACACCAAAATTGAACTGCATCATACGCATATTCCCGAGGAAGCCTTTGAGGATATGGCCTATGGCTGGGATGCTTATTATTTTGGCGGTTTGAAGGACTTTTTTGAAAAGTAAGCACCATGCTTCTGAAAAGAATAATTATCCTTCTTCTGGTATGCCTGTTGCCGTCCTTAATCTCCGGACGAAGTCTGGAAGAGATCAGACGATCCGGTAAAATCTATGTAGCCTTTACCTCCACGGACCTGAAAAGCATCAACTATGATCTGGCACTTGAATTTGCCCGGTATCTGAATGTTGAACTGATTGAAGTGGAGATCGAGTGGGATGAGGCCTTTAAGCTTAACGGGAGCATTCCCACCGATATGGAAACCAATCCCGATCTCATCTACACGCCGGATGCTCTTAAAGATTCTGATCTGATCTGCTCCACCTTTACCATTATTGAATGGAGAAAGAAACTATTTGGTTTTGCAGAAACCCTGCAATCGGCCGAATTGTTGATGATCAATAAAACAGAGGAGCTTCCGCGGGGTCTGGCTGATCTCTCCAACAAACGGGTGGCATTCCTGGGGAACACCACGTTCGAACAGCATCTCAAGGAGATCAATGGCACCCTGGCGGAGAAAATTGAGCTGGTCAGGACCAGGTCCACGGATGAGTGCAAGCAACTGCTAGAGGAGGGCCGGGTTTACGGAATTATTCTTGATGCTGATGAGGCCCTGAATTTCAATGCCATCAGTGGACGAAAATACAAAATTGCTTTCCCCATAAGTGAGATCAGCCGAACGGCATGGGCCGTTGAAAAGAACAATCCTCTGATACAGGAGGTTGAAAATTTCTTTGAAACCATTGCCAGCAATGGTGTCCTGGATGAAATCTTCTACAAGCGTTTCGGGATTACTTACCGTTCTTATGTGGAACGGCTTAACAAGAACCTGAAACTGGACCGGTACCAGCGGGGCCTGGATGAGATCCTGGCATCCCGCAAGCTGGTAGTAGCACTGAGAGACAGGGATTTTGTATACCATGAAAACGGCCAGAAGCAATTTATGCATGCCCTTGCAGAAGAGTTTGCCGACTACCTGGGAGTCTCTCTTGAATTTGTAGTTACACCTACTTTCGAAAAATACTGGGAGGACAGGGAAGGAAAGGTGGTCAGGGACTCCTCCTACACCCCGGAATGGTTCAATTATTTTGACCTGGCCTGTGAAACCATAGCTTCCCTGGACTGGAGGTCCAGTAAGGTAAATATGGTTCCCGTCTATACGTCCGCTTATACGGTTGTGGCCAGAAAGGGAATTGAAATCAAGACAGTGGAAGATCTGAAAAAGTACCGTGGCGTAACCGGCAGCGAAACTGTATATGAAGATATCCTGAAGAAAAACGGAGTAACCAACTACTATTACGAGAATATAAACAATTTCATTCCTGAAGTGCTCTCGGGAAATGCCGATTATACCATCCTGTATAATGCCTTTAGTGAACTTTCAGCTTACCCGGACCTGGAAGATAAACTGGAGCTGGGCAGTGTGGATGTTTGCTGGGCGCTTCGTAAGGACCAGTCAGAGCTGCAAAAAGAGGTTGAAAAATTTCTGCACCGTTCGCAACAACAGGGATTGATCGGGATCCTTCTTAAAGCACTCAGGGGGAATACCCTTCAGGCTCCTGAAGCCTTTATCAACAGCTATTATGAACGCTTTCAGACCGGTCAATTGCCCTATGTAAACTACGGAGCTGATGACGGGCTTCCCCAGGAAGATATACTTTCCATCTTCCAGGACCGGCGGGGGTACATGTGGTTTGGCACCAATTCCGGAGCCGTCCGTTACAACGGAAGGGAGATGGTCGTATTTAACCATGAACAGGGATTGCCCGGAAATACGGTGAGGGACATTAAGCAGGATAGCAGTGGAACGATGTACCTGGCCACCACCAGTGGAATTGCAAAATTCACCGGTGATACAACAAACAGTATCCTGTTTGGAGGGATCTCCTTTCATACCATTTTTATCGATTCCAGGGATATGCGATGGTTCCTGGGCGATGATGGAATTTATCTGGAAAGGCCCGATGGTAGCACCAGCTATATCAATGACTCACAAGCTATTCTTCCCAGGATCATATACAACATCGCTGAGGATCCGGGAACCGAAAGCCTGTTACTGGCCACCATCGAAGGGGTCTTTTTATTTGATCCTGAAAGAGAACAGCTTATCCGGCTCAGTGATACAGATTCGTATTCACTCTTTATTGATCCCAATGACAGCCTCTGGATCTCCACCCGCGACGGGCTCACCATTACCCATCTTCCCGCGCTGATTAAAAATCACCGTAATACCACATTTCATAATCTGAATACCAGTCTTCACTTTCCGGTTAATATTATATCTGATATCACCACCAATCAATTTGGCTCCGTTTGGCTTGTGACCGATTCAAAGATAATGCAGGTCACCTCCACCGACCAGAAACCGGTTATATATGAACAGGAAATTGGAATTAAAAACAACAAGATCCTGTCTTTTCTAATTGATAATGAAGACAATATCTGGATCGGCTTTTCAGGTGGACTACAACGTCTGACCAACCGCAAAGGCTTACGAAATTTTTATCCGGGCATAATCAATAGTTATATCTATTCTGTATTCCAGGATAAGCAACAACGAATGTGGATCACTTCGGACAACGGAGCATTCTATTTCCATCCGGATACAAAGCTCGTCAATTTTACAAGCAGAATCGGATCTGATAATACCAAATTCACAGGAGTCCTGTTACCCAACCACAATATTTTACTGGCCAACAATGATGGGTTATTTGAAGTAAGCAGCAGAACGCTGGAGATAGTCAAGCATAAGCCATTCCAGAAAATAACCCACAGCGTTGAGAACATATTTGTAAGCAGTAAAGGAGAGATCTTTCTGCTGACCGGGATCAATGGAATTATCTATCATTTCCCGAATTTCTATTCACAACCCAATGAATTGAAAAACAAATACACGGCCAACA
>JAYEOJ010000114.1:0-4670 GCA_034722835.1 Bacteroidota bacterium
CAGAGCACCACAGTCCCTTAATAGCTCAAGATAGATTGCCGACTCGTTTTCCCAGCACAATTCATTAGCCGCCCGGTCAAGAGCTTCCCACCAGGCACCTCCGGTCCGCTCCTTCAACATATACCTGATAATGCCTGCAAGCTTTTCCGGGTCCCGCTCTTTGGTTGAAATGCCGATCCCATAGGAATCAACAATCCTGCTCATTTCCGGAAGTGCTGAGCAAAGTACCGGTACCCGGCACTGGATATAATCAAATAACTTATTGGGCAGCGAATAACGATAGTTCAGTCCCAGGTCCTCCTCCAGTGATATACCCAGATCGGCCGACAGGGTAAGTGGAATAAGCTCCTCCGGCATCATCCTTCCTTTAAACTCTACCCGGTCGCCCAGGTTTTTTTGATCTGCCCGTTTTCTAAGCTCATCTTCGATATCACCACTTCCCACAATCACAAACCGGACATTCTCCAGATACTGCATGGCGTCTATCATCAACTCCAGCCCTCTTCCCACATTCAGGGCACCCTGGTAAATAATTATCTGACTTTCTGTCCCGCTATCTTCCCGGGGAGTATATGCTATTTTTTCCGGAACATTCCTGACTACGCTGAAGCGGGTGCCATAGAGTCTGCGATAGATGGTTGCAATGGAATAATTAACAGTTACAGCATACCGGAGTTTTGGCAGCAACCAGCTTTCGAATCCTTTCCATACAAACTGAACAGCTTTTCTGTGAATCAGTTCAGGAACCTGAGTAAACAGTTCATGGCTGTCATAGATTAAAGGCACTCTTCTGATCCTGCTTACCAGGAAGTTGGCAGGGAGGGTGTCCAGGTCATTGGAAATCAATAGAACTGGTCTTTTCGCAAATAACAAGCTTGTAAGTAATCTCAGATTAAAGCAGGCGTAAAACAGGGGCCCACCTGTAAAGAGCATTCTGTACCGCCTGTGCTGAAAAACTTTGTTCTTCAGGTCAGGGCTTTTCTTTAAGCTCCGGCCCAGACAAATCACATCAAATCCCTGTTCAACCAGGAGTTTTGCTACCCGGCCGACCCGCTGATCTGTTGCCAGATCGTTAATTACCGATATGTAAGCTCGCTTCAAGATTGATACTTAGATTCTTAAAGATAGGAAAAGCTGTTATGGTATGGGAACAAATCATTGCTATATTTACCATAATGATCCAAATACTCCAAAACCATTCACTTACTGAGTTGAATAGTTTCGGTTTAAAAACCGAGGCCAGGCTTTTTGCGAGACCGGTGGATATTGAAAGCCTGAGCGGATTGCTGGAAGAAACGAGCATGGACCAGATGCCCCTCCTGGTCCTCGGAGAGGGAAGCAATATCCTGTTTCGTACTAATTTCGACGGGCTGGTTATACAACCCGGCATGAAAGGGATGGAGCTGATAGAAGAGAACGGAGATGAACTGGTGGTAAAGGTGGGAGCCTCTGAGAACTGGGACCATTGGGTTGCTTATGCCCTTGCACAGGGTTGGTACGGACTGGAAAACCTGAGCCTGATCCCTGGATCGGTGGGTTCATCGCCCGTTCAGAACATTGGTGCCTATGGTGTAGAGCTGAAGGACCGGTTTGCATGGCTCGAAGCCTGGGATCTTCAACTCAAGCAGCTGGTACAACTCGACAATAAGGCCTGTGGATTCGGGTACCGGGACAGCATCTTTAAAGGGGAAGCCAGAGGGAGGTATATTATTAGCCATGTGGCCTTCCGCCTGCAGAAGAATCCTGAGCTTCAACTTCACTACGGGAATGTCTCAGAGGAGTTCCAAAAGGCAAAGGGAAGCACACCCCTGGATCTGCGGAAGGTAATTAGCGCCATCAGGAGTTCAAAATTGCCGGATCCGGCTCAATATGGAAATGCGGGGAGTTTCTTTAAGAATCCCTTGGTGGACCGAACCATATATAACTGTATCCGGGTAGAATACCCCGAAGTACCCTTCTACCCCGATGATGGCAACCAGATGAAGATTCCGGCAGCATGGCTGATTGAAAAATCCGGTTGGAAAGGAAAACAGATCGGAAATGTTGGAACCTGGCCCACACAGGCCCTGGTAATTGTCAACTATGGAGGTGCCACCGGCCAGGAGATTTATGATTTTTCAGAAAAAATCATAGAAGATGTGGAGCGCATATTTGGAATAAGCCTCGAAAGAGAAGTCCGGGTAATCTGACAGCTTTCTCTTTACTTATAGATTCTTTTGCTATTCAGCTTTTTCTGATACGCCCTGGCATTTCTCAGGTGCTGATTGTAGTCCCGCGCAAAAGCATGGTATCCACTGAAGTCAGCTTTCGCACACATGTACAGATAGCGGTGCTTTTCATAATTCAGCACCCCATCGATAGCTAATACAGATGGAATGGATATGGGCCCCGGCGGAAGTCCCTTGAACTTGTAAGTATTGTAAGGCGAATTAATCTCTTTGTCCTCATTCAGTATCCGCTGCCTGGAAAAATCACCAAGAGCAAATTTCAGGGTAGGATCGGCCTGTAGAGGGATTCCCTGCTCCAGGCGGTTTACATATAATCCAGCCACACGGCTGTTCTCGTCATCATAGAGGGTCTCTTCATCCACAATGGAAGCCAGGGTAACCACCTCTGAACGGGTCAGATCCATTTTTTTTGCCTTCCGGTCTCTCTCCCCGTCCCAGAACTTATCATATTCCTGTTTCATCCGATCCGCAAAATCCTCAGCAGAGGTGGTCCAGAAAAATTCATAGGTCTCAGGGATAAACATGGAAGTAAAGGTGGCTGCATCAAAGCCATATTTTGCAGGTAGATCATTTTTTGAAAGATAGGCAGCCAACTGGACGGAATCGGCCTCCAGGTATTGAGCCACTTTTCCCGAAAGATTATTCAATGTGCGCACATTATTAAATACCACCATCACAGGATCCTGGTTGCCTGAACGTAGCATATTTACCAGCTCATTGTTGCTGATCCCGTTGCGAATCTTATATCTTCCGGGTTTTACTTTGCTTTCATAGCCTTTTTTCGCTGCCACCCATTCGAATGACTTCAGATTTTCTATGATCCCCTTCTCCTCCAGGCCATCAGCAACATACCTGAAATCCGATCCGGTGGGAATGTAGAAGAGCTCATGTGCTGTATCCAGCATTACGTTCGGCACAAACACCCTGGAATAGAGCTTATAGACAACCAGGACCATAATTACCAGTCCGAGAAATACCACCAGCATGGAAATCCTAACTGCCTTCCCCATGCGGCGTGTCCGCCTTCTTTCAAACTTAGCCATATCTTAAGCTTTACTTTGCTGCAAATGTAACAGAAATCAGTAATTGATAAACAAAGCCAAGGTTTCGTGGTTATAACAACGTGAATCTCAGAAAGTATATTGCTGAATTAAAAAAGCGACATGTATTCAAAGCCGGGTTGGCCTATTTAATTGGCGCCTGGGTTTTTATCGAGGTGTCTGCACTTGTCCTGGATGCTTTCTCTGCACCACCCTACTTCCTGAAAACGATTTTGGTTGTTGTAACCATAGGATTTCCTATCTGGCTGGTCTTTTCCTGGATCTATGATCTCACCCCGGAAGGAATTAAGAAAACCGAAAAGTCGAATCAAACAGCCTCAAAAAATCCCAAAATCAACCAGCGACTTAACAGGGCGATTATTGCATTTTTGACAATTGCGGTTACGCTGCTTGTCGTAAATCAATTCCGATCTTCTCCCGAAAACAAAAGTCTTAAGGGTGAAAGCATTGAAAACTCAATCGACCTGATAGCCGTTCTGCCCTTTTTCAATACGAAGGCCGATCCGGAAACAGATTACCTGGGCTTTGCCATGGCCGACCAGATAATTGGGGGTCTGATCTATATCAATAACATTGCAGTCCGGCCATCCGCTTCAATTCGTCAATATGAACAACAGGCCATAGATCCAGCGAAAGTGGGTGAAGATCTTCAGGTGGATTATGTTCTGATTGGAAATTATTTAAAGGAAGCCAATACCATACGACTCAATGTTGAGCTCATTCATGTGCAGTCCAACAATATAATCTGGAGAAAACCCATTGAAGTTGATTACCGGAGCGCCTTTGAACTTCAGGATATTGTTGCCCAGGAGGTCATCCAGGGCATGAATGTGCAGTTTAGCCAGAAGGAGCTCAACAGAATCCAAAAAGACATTCCAAATGATCCACTGGCCTATGAATATTTCCTTCGAAGCATCTCTTATGAAAACACAAATGAAGGAGATCAGCTGGCCATCAAAATGCTTGAGAATTCCATTGAGCTTGACTCCACCTATGCCCCGGCATATTATCATCTGGGGAATCGACTTCACAGGTATTCAATTTATGGCTCACCTAATTCCGAAGAAGCCCTCAGGTCAGAAAATGCCCTTTTAAAAGCCTTATCCCTGAATAGTGACCATTTGGGTGCACTGGGTAAGTTGGCCATGAGGTATACAGAGACCGACAGAATTATAGAAGCAGTGGAGCTTATAAAACAGATCCTGGAGATCAATCCAAAAAGCGCTGAAGCTCATTTGTCACTGGGGTATATTTACCGTTATGCTGGCATAAACGATGAAGCCATCCGTGAAATGGAAAAAGCGATTGCTATTGACTCCAGAAATCAGGTCTTCCGTACAATTATTATTACATATTTATTTGCCGGAAAGTATGAAAAAGC
>JAYEOJ010000115.1:0-4666 GCA_034722835.1 Bacteroidota bacterium
GCGGTCCTGGCTTTTCTGAATATCTTTTTCTACAGGCACCGCATTCGTCAGATGCGGGTCGCCATCTTCCTGATCCTGCTTAATGCCGGAATGATTGGAATGATGTTCTTCTATACCTACCTGGCTAAGATTCAGCTGGAAGGGGCGTTGGTGCTGCATCAGTGGAGGTTTCTTGTTCCTCCCATCAGCATGATTCTCCTTTATTTTGCATTCAGGAGAATTCGCAGGGATGAGCTTCTGGTAAAGGCTTTTGACCGGATCAGATAATCTCGATATTGTCCTGGTCTGTAATCTTCTCGCAGTAGTGACACTTTAGCTTTACTTCAGATTTGGAGACGACTTCAAAACGAGTGGCCACTTCCTCATTATTGGTAATGCATTTGGGATTCACACACTTTGCGATGCTTACGATCTCATCGGGAATTTCCACCACCCGCTTCTCCACTACATCAAAATCCCTGATGATGTTCAGCTTGGCACATGGGGCTACCATGGCTATCTTGTTGATTTCATCATCTTTGAAGAATACCTTTGAAAGCTTGATGATCCCTTTCTGGCCCAGCTTATTGCTCTCCAGTCCATTCCCAATGGTAATCATGGTGTCCAGCTTATCCAGGTTCAGGATGGATACTACTTTAAACAGGGCTGAGGCGGGTATATGATCAATAACGGTCCCTTCTTTAATTGCGCTGACTGATAGTTGTTTGTCTTTCATCGTTATATCTGTTTGCTTGCAAAGGTTTATTTGATTCCCAGAATTGAGGTGAGGATGGCCATACGTGCGTAGACGCCGTTCCTTGCCTGTTCGAAATAGTAGGCATGGGGACTTGCATCCACATCTGTATGAATCTCATTAACTCTTGGCAGGGGGTGCAAGACCTTCATCTTATCCTTGCAACCCTCAAGCATCTCCCTGCGAAGGATGTAGGCGTTTTTCACCCGCTCATATTCAATGGGATCGGTAAAACGCTCCTGCTGTACCCTGGTCATATAAATAATGTCTGCCTCTGAAAGGAATTCTGTCAGATCTTTTCCTTCATAATAGCTAACGCCTTTTTTATCCAGATAAAGTTTATAGGCTGGCGGCATTTTTAGCTCATCGGGCGAGATGAAATAGAAGGTTGGATTAAAATTTGACATGGCCTGAAGCAGCGAATGAACCGTTCGTCCATATTTCAGATCACCCACCATAAAGATCTTCTGGTTCTCCAGGGTTCCCTGTGTTTTCAGGATCGAGTACATATCCAGCAGGGTTTGGGTGGGGTGCTGATTTGCCCCGTCACCTGCATTTACAATAGGTACCGAAGAGACCTCGCTGGCCAGGCGGGCACTTCCTTCCAGGGGGTGCCGCATAACAATAAGGTCGGCATAATTGCTTACCATTTTGATGGTGTCGTGGAGGGTTTCTCCCTTGGATGCACTGGTGGCGCCAGAGTCACTGAAACCGACAACTCTTCCTCCCAGTCCATTGATGGCTGTTTCGAAACTTAAACGCGTCCTTGTGGAGGGCTCAAAAAAGAGCGTGGAGATGACATAGCCGTGGAGAATGTCCTGCCTGGGATTTTTTTCAAATTCAGCGGCTAACTCCATGATTCTCAGACACTCTTCTTTTGTGAAATCTGTGATTGAAACAAGATTTTTGTTCTTCATATGGATCAATTTATTACGAATTTAATATAGTGACTATTCTTCTATAACTGTTATGTTACACCTTGGGATTTTTGAAAAAGTATCCAACACCTCATCTGTTTTTCGCTTCCAGGACTTGAGGACCAGAGAGCATTCCATATCAAACTGCTGTTCCTCAAAATCGAGTTGCCTATCTTTGATTGCCTTCATCACCGAATTCATCTGCCCGTATTCAAATTCCAGTTTCAATCTATCGTATACTTTGCATTCGATAATGCTTGCATGATCCAGTACATCAGAAGCAGCAGAACGGTATGCCTGGATCAGTCCGCCCACTCCCAGTTTGGTTCCTCCAAAGTATCGAACCACTACCACAAGCAAATTGGTCAGTTCTCTCGATACGATCTGGCCATAGATTGGCTTTCCGGCACTTCCTGAAGGTTCACCATCATCATTTACCCTGTAGTGTGTAAGCTCAGGTTTAAGCCTCCAGGCAAAGCAGTAGTGACGTGCATCGTGATACTGTTTCTGAAGGGTGGCCAGATATTCTTTGATGGACTCTTCATGGCTGACCGGGTAGGCCTTAGCCAGAAATTTACTTCCCTTCTCCTTATAGAGTCCTTCAGCCGGATTTCGTATGGTCTTATAAAGATCGATCATCTATACCAGGGCAAAAAGCAGGAGGGACAGCGCCGACAGCACAACTCCTATCCAGTTGATATAACTAAGCTTCTCTTTAAAAATTAAAAGTCCCACCAGCACACTCAGTGCCACGATGCTGATGTTATTGGCACCAAATATCACCGAACTGTCCATGCTCTTTCCTGCGGGAGAACTGTAATGCAGGGTCCTGACCAGGAAAAAGATGGAACCGAAGTTCACGATGCCGAGCAGCAGACCCCAGCCCCAGACAGCTCCTTTTAGAAAATAGCGCTTATGCTTCCGGTAAAAGATCAGGGCAGCAAGCCCTGAAATAAAAGCATTCAGAAAAAGGATGGCAGTGAAAAGTGCGGTCTCATCATCACTTACATACTGTTGCTGAGCCAGCTTTACCATGGAGTCGACAACCCCCATTCCAACAAAAAGCAGGAGGGGAATGAAGATGATACCTCTTTCAGGATGATCCCCATCCGGTTTATATACGGTGAGAATCACTCCTCCCAATGCAATCAGTACTGCAAGTGATTTTATCATTGTCAGCTGGTCGGAAGGATCGATTATCAGTGAAAAGACAATGGGAAATATCACCGACATTTTGCTGGCCACAGTGGTGACCGATAATCCTGCCTTTCTGGTGGAGAATGCCACAAGAAAGAACATCAGAATGAACATGATCCCGATAAGGATGCTGATGGGCAACCAGGGGGAGCCCGGGATGGAAGCAAAATCCGTATCGCCCGAATAAATCAGGAAACCCAGAATCGTTGCCACCAGGTAATTGATCACAATCACCGGGAAGGCAGGAATGTTAAATCGGTTAATGGTTTTGAAGGTGACGAATATGGCGGTGGATGAGAGTATGCAGAGAAGAAGAAAGTGCATCCAGAAATTTTAGTTAAAAAAAAACAGGTCCTGCGGGAACCTGTTTCAGTTTGATTTTACATCTTAAGTTTTTTCTCAATTTCGTCGACCTGGAGCCGGAACCGTTTATCCGTCTCGATCAGGTTATTTACTGTTTTGCACGCATGCAACACCGTGGCATGATCCTTTCCACCAATCTGCGACCCAATGGTAGCAAGGGAGGATTTTGTCAGGGTTTTGGAGAAGAACATGGCTACTTGCCGCGCCTGTACAATCTCCCGCTTCCTGGTTTTTGATTGCAGTTGCTCAAGCCCGATATTATAATAATTGCATACCACTTTCTGAATATAGTCAATGGAGATTTCCCTTTTGGTGCTCTTGATGAGTTTATCGATCATCTCTTTGGTGAGGTCCAGGGTGATCTCTTTCTTATTGAGTGTGGACTGCGCAAGCAGGCTTATTAGTGCACCCTCCAGTTCCCGGATATTATCTGAGATATGCGTGGAGATATACTCCAACACTTCTTCCGGAAGTTCAATGCCATCGTTGTAGGTCTTCTTCTTTAAGATGGCCATCCGTGTTTCAAAATCGGGTGCCTGCAGATCTGCAGAGAGACCCCACTTGAATCTGCTCAGAAGTCTTGATTCCATTCCCTGCAATTCTACCGGAGGCTTGTCAGAAGTCAGAATCAGCTGTTTGCCACTCTGATGGAGATGATTGAAAATATGGAAAAAGGTATCCTGGGTTTTCTCCTTACCGGCAAATTCATGTACATCATCGATGATCAGGACATCAATCATCTGGTAAAAATGGAGGAAGTCGTTTTTATTGTTGTTTCGGATGGCATCCACAAACTGGGTCTGGAACTTGTTGGCATTGACGTAGAGAACAGTCTTCTCCGGGAACAACTCCTTGACTTCAATGCCAATGGCCTGAGCAAGGTGTGTTTTACCCAGTCCGCTATCCCCGTAAATCAGCAGGGGATTAAAGGCTGTACCACCGGGATTTTTTGAAACAGCATAACCCGCAGAACGGGCCAGCCTGTTGCATTCTCCCTCAATAAAGTTATCGAAATTGTTTTCCGGGTTGAGTCTTGGATCAATATCCAGTTTCTTCAGCCCCGGTATTACAAATGGATTCTTAATGGTGTTCTCACTGGCATCCAGAGGGACTGAAACCGGAGTGTTCTTGATCTCCTTTCTGTTTTTAGCAGGAAATTTAACGGTGTAGGGTTTGCTGTTGTTGTATGAATTATTCTGCATGATCACGTTATACTCAAGCTTGGCTTCCGGGCCCAACTCCTTTTTGATCACTTTGCGGAGAATATCAATGTACTGTTCCTCAAGGTATTCGTAAAAAAAGGGACTGGGAACCTGGATGGTCAGAATATCATTTTCAAGCTTAAGTGGAACAATAGGCTCAAACCAAGTACGATAACTTATTGAGGGTACATTGTCTTTGATTACATTCAGACAATTGTTCCAGATACGTTCATGCATTTCAAACGTCGATTTAA
>JAYEOJ010000116.1:0-4665 GCA_034722835.1 Bacteroidota bacterium
AGGAGTTTTTAGTGTTTGGGGAAGCAGGGTGGCATCGTGATGCACCTGGTACATGTCGTAAATGTGATAGGTCGGGGTCAGCACCATCTGATCACCTTCGGTAAAGATCAGCGCCTGCAACACATTCACGGTCTGCGCGATATTGGCCATCCGAATCCGCTCACACCTCGCATTCAGGTAGTTCAGGGTGAGGGCGGCTACCAGGGCATCACGCATGCTGTTCTGCTGAAAAAGGAATCCCGGGTTTGTTCCGGGCTCCACATCGTACCAGGTCCCCCACTCGTCGAAAGCCAGAGCTACACGCTTTTCCGGATCATACTTGTCCATGATCTCCATATGCTGCTCTATGGTCCTTTCAATATGCAGGCACTTCTTCAGCACCTCAAAATAGTGATCCTCCCCAAAGCCGGTGGCTGGTCCTTTATTGTTCCAGTTGGTAGTATAGTAATGCAGTGAAATGCCGTCCATCTGCCAGTGGGGGATCTTTTTCATCAGGGTTTCGGTCCACCCGAGATCCTCCGAATTGGCTCCGCCTGCAATCTTAAATAGCCTGTTATCCCCGTAATTCCTGCAATATGTGGCAAACCTGCGGTACTGATCGGCATAGAAGTCTGCGGTCATATTGCCTCCGCAACCCCAGTTTTCATTGCCCACATCCCAAAATTTCACCCCCCAGGCTTCTTCCCTGCCATTGGTCCTTCTGAGATCCGCCATGGGGCTGACCCCGTCGAAATTCAGGTATTCCACCCAATTGGACATCTCCTGAACCGTTCCACTTCCCACATTGCCACAGATAACGGGTTCCGTTCCCAGCTGCTCACAAAGCTCCATAAATTCATGGGTCCCAAAACTATTGTCCTCCGTGACTCCTCCCCAGTGGGTATTAACCATTTTGGGACGATGGGCAGGATCGCCAATGCCATCCATCCAGTGGTACTCATCCGCAAAACAACCCCCGGGCCATCTCAGGTTAGGAATGGCTATGTTCCTGAGGGCTTCCACCACATCATTCCGGATCCCGTTGGTATTGGGGATTTCAGAATCATATCCCACCCAGTATCCACCATAAATACAGTGACCCAGGTGTTCAGAGAAATGACCGTAAATATGACGGCTGATGGTTTCGGTGCCTCTGGCAGCATCTATGGTAAGATATGCCGTGGACGTGCTGCGATCATCCTGTGAAAGCAGAGGCATGCCAAGAACGATGATGAACATCGCCGTAAGAAGGTGCTGTGCTTTCATCTGATGAACTTACCACAATTATTTCAAATAATCCATGGCCCTGAGAACTATCTGTGGGTCTGGGTCATATTCGAAGGAACAGCAATAATGAAATCTGCCTTTCCCCTGGACTCCTCTTCCAGTTCTGCCACATCTTCCTGACTCACTGTGGAAATGGTAATAATGTTTAACTCCGGTTTGTCCCGTTTCAGGAACCAGTTCATGCTCTCAAATTCATCGGAGTGGTAGGCCCCGTTATAGTGAATAAAGAGCTTCCCGGGCTGCCAGTTTTCCAGGATAAAATGTGACATGGTGGCATCCTTGATGGCCTGTGCATCCGCCAGATTGGTACTCCCGTGCCCTCCCATGGGGCTCTTGCTTTCCATGGGCATTTTGGTTTTGTCCATGGGGCTTATTGTATCAGTCATGGGCATTTTGGCTTTTCCCATGGGACTGATGGTATCACCCATGGGACTTATACTATCGGCCATGGGAGTTTTGTCCATGGGACCACTCCCGGACCCTATCAACTGTTTATAACAGTTCAGGGAGGTGTCGTATTCCAGTGGAAGTGGTGCCATATAAGAGCGGGCCTCATTGCTCAGGCTATCCAGCGAGGCCACTCCCTTTTTAAATACAATACTGGCATACCTTCTGGGAATGTTTGTAGCAACAAAAGTCAGATCGTTCTCCTTTGCTATCAATACCAGGGGCTTGTAGTCGGTCTTATAATTCTTCCACAAACGGGCCTCCTCCTCAAATTTCGCTTCTGTGATCTGTCCGGCCAGGTACTCATCCAGAATCAGCTGATTATCGGCCTCAAACATTTCAGCTCCCAAAACCAGAGCTTCTCCCCTGGCCTCGTAAAGATCTGTGGTGAGTTCCAACTGAAGCCAGTGAGAGATGGGATTGGTATGGTACTCCCCGAATAATACAATATCGGCTTCGGATGCGGCTTCCAGCATCTTCTCATATTTCACCTTTTTCCCATCCTCCCGGAACAACTTGTAGGCTGGTTTTTGAGCATTCACAGCAAGTGCTGCAGAACCGGAAATAAGGAGTGTCAACACAGCTTTCCGGGAAAATTTTTGCATTTGAATCATCTTCTTTGGTATTTTTAATTGACAAAAGTACGAGTTATTTGTTACTAGTAGATAACAAGATTACAACCCAATGGTTCCAAAAAATAAAATAGTGGTCCTGGTTTTTCATCCCCTGCTGCACAAAAGCAGGGTGAACAGTGTGTTGATTAAAGCCGTGGGTGAGATGGAGGGAGTAAGCTGCCGGTATATGTATGACCTCTACCCCGACTTTCAGATCGATATTATAGAAGAGCAGGAGGTATTGCTGGAACACGACATCATTATCTGGCAACACCCCTTCTACTGGTACAGCTCTCCTTCGCTGTTGAAAGAGTGGCTCGACCTGGTGCTGGAACACGGATTCGCCTTCGGAAAAGAAGGCAGGGCCCTGGAAGGGAAAAGTGTGATGTCGGCCATCTCCACCGGGGGGAGGAGAGATACTTATGGCTCTGAGGAGAAGGTGAAATTTTCTGTACGTTCCCTGCTTGCACCTTTTGAACAGACGGCAAACTTGTGCAGAATGCGCTATTTACCCCCTTTTGTAAGTCACGGAACCTACCTGTTGAACGGGCAGCAGATCTGGAAGGCCGCCGGGGAGTATGTCCGGATTGTGAAGGGATTAAGGGATGGGACCCTCCCTATGGAAGAGCTTTTAAGTAAAGAGTACATCAATGATATAATATCCTGATCTATGGAAGAACAGAATTTTTTCCTGAACGCAATCGTCTACCTGCTGGCTGCAGTGATCTCGGTCCCGGTGGCCAAAAGGCTTGGATTCGGATCGGTGCTGGGCTACCTGCTTGCAGGCATGATCATAGGTCCCTTTGTTTTGGGTATTATCGGAAGTGAGGGGGAGGATGTGATGCATTTTGCTGAATTCGGTGTGGTAATGATGCTCTTCCTGATTGGTCTGGAACTGAAACCCAATCTCCTTTGGGGAATGAGAAAGTCCATTTTTGGCCTGGGTGGATTGCAGCTCTTGCTTTCGGCCCTGGCGATAGGAGCTGTGGCTGTAATGCTGGGGCAGTCCATAGGTGCCGCAACTGCAATTGGCCTCACCCTGGGGCTCTCTTCCACCGCCATCGTTTTGCAAACCCTGGCAGAAAAAGGCTTGATGAAACAGGCCTCAGGAAAGGCCTCCTTCTCTGTATTGCTCCTCCAGGATATTGCTGTAGTACCCATCCTGGCCCTGATCCCACTTCTGGCAGGAAGTTCCATGGCAGCAGGCCAGAATACCCATCATGAGGTACAATACATTGGCAGTGTGGCTATTGATGGCTGGGTGCAAGGTGCGCTGATGTTAGCTGTCATTACTGCCATCGTGGTGGTTGGGCTTTACCTGGTGAAATACTTATTCAGGATCATTGCACGAACCGGTTTGAGGGAGATCTTTACTGCAGCAGCACTTCTGCTGGTGATCTCCACCGCTGCCCTGATGGAGCTGGTGGGACTCTCTCCGGCCCTGGGGGCCTTCCTGGCCGGTGTGGTCATGGCTAACAATGAGTACCGGCACGAGCTGGAAGCCGATATAGAACCCTTCAAAGGCTTGTTGCTGGGCCTCTTCTTTATTTCGGTGGGTGCCAGCATGAATTTTAGTCTTCTGGGCTCCTCTCCGGGAATGATCCTTTCCCTGCTGGCCGCTTTGATAGGCATTAAATTTGTAGTTCTTTTCATCCTTGGAAGGGTGTTTGGGATCAGGGGCGGACAGAACACCATGTTTGCCTTTTCCCTGGCCCAGGGAGGAGAGTTTGCCTTTGTCCTGGTCTCCTTCAGTGCGGACAACGGGGTACTGAGCTCTGACACCTCGGCCATCCTCTTCCTGGTGGTTGCCCTCTCCATGGCTGTAACACCGCTGCTGTTGCTGCTCAATGATAAACTGATCATGCCCCAGGTATGCAAGACGGAAAATACCAGGGAGGAAGATGCCATCGACGATGAGGAGACCCCGCTGATTATCGCCGGTTTTGGCCGCTTCGGAACTGTTTTGGGACGCTTCCTGATTTCCAACGGGTTGAGTGCAACCATTCTGGATGATAATCCGGATAATATCGATGTCTTACGGAAATTTGGATTCAAAGTGTATTATGGAGATGCCACCCGGGCCGACCTGCTGGCATCGGCAGGGGCCGATAAGGCCAAAGTGCTGATCGTTGCAGTGGATGACCGTCAGAAATCTCTGAAGATCATCGACCTGGCTCATCGCAACTACCCCCACCTGAAAATACTGGCCCGGGCCATTGACATGGAGCACTCCTATGAACTAATGGATCGTCGTGTAGATGGCTTTAAGCGTGATGTTTTTGAATCTTCTCTTCACCTGGGTATTGAAGCGCTGACCCACCTGGGATATACCAGGTAC
>JAYEOJ010000117.1:0-4646 GCA_034722835.1 Bacteroidota bacterium
GCCCTGATAGGTGACGCATAAGGATAGGATTCAGGGTACTCAACAGTGGAGTTGCTTCCGGCATCATACACTTCTTTCAGTCGACCGGCATACTCGTTTGATTTCTTTTCAAACTCCATAATGTAACGGAGTTCCTCACCGGCATGACTATCGGGAAAACCAATAGGTGGATTCACACCCACACTGGAGATCAGCTCGTAAAACTGATCCGGACTTCCAATGTTGAGCCCGATTGGGATGCCGTTCTCCCGGTGAAAGGCCAGGGACAGGGTTCCGCTTAATTCAATCCCCAGGGGATCCTCCATGGTTTCGCTTGGAAAGGCGTCGGGGTAACCCGGATAGATATTATTCAGGTAGCGACCCATCCATCCGGAGTTGTACTGGTCATTATCTCCTTCGTCTCCGCCCATAAATACCACATCCCTGCCCCTGAAATGACTCAGGTTCATATCGGGATAACCCACATTCTGAATAATGGCCACCTTCTCCTGGTCATACATCTCCTTAAAAGCCAGCATATCGGGATGCAGTCCCACCTGTGCATTCAAATCCACAGTTTCATCCACATTCAGGTAAGATCTGGTTCCGGTATGCCGGATGGCAATGTTTGGCCGTAGATTATAATAATCGTCATACTGGGAGATGGGTATCAGGGTATTCAGCCCATCATTACCCCCATGTAACTGTATAAATACGAGCACCTTATCATTTGTGCTTTCCGCAGCAAACCTGGCCATCGGGCTATTTGCAGCCAGCAGGTTCAATGGAACCCCGCCCAGGGTCATTCCCGCAGCACTTCCAAAGGCCACGTTCCGTATAAATTTTCTTCTTTTCATAGCCTAGTAAATTTGAAATTCTGGTGTTTCAATTAATGCGGAGAACAGGCGTTCCAGCAGACTTCGCACCGTTGTGTCATCCCCAGTATTGTCATATGCATTCCATACCGAAGTCCATTGACCGAGTGCATAGGAATGGTCCTCCGGATGGTCAAGAAAGACTGTATAGAGGAAATAATCATAGCGTTCCTGGGCCAGTACAACAGCAAATAGATTGTCTACCAGCACGTCCATAATCACCTCAGCAGAGAATGGGTTTGAAACATTGCCCGAGTTTTCTACCCAGTCAACAATATCCAGTTCGAAGCTCCGCTCGGCTGACTGGTCCAGGGTCTTCATCAGAACTCCCCCCGTCTGGTAGCGGTATGCAAGGGCATAGGTGGTGATCCAGTTCCTGTTAAAGCCAGGCATCTGGTGATAGGCCGGGTAGCCAGCCACCTCAAAAGGTTCATAAAAATTGAGTCCCTGATCCACAAGCTTGGAGACTGCATAGGCCATATCTCCGTAGAAAGTCTCTGTATTGCTTTCCCGGTCCGGGAACTGAATTTCAAACATCCTGCAAAGACCTGTAAAAATATCAACAGGTGATTTAATCAGTGCCCCTTCAATGTCGTTCTCGACCACGGCATCATCCTGGTCATAGAAATGCTGGCTCTTTAAAAGCACATTCAACAGTTCCTGAATGCTAAAATCATTATCGATCAGCGTCTGAGCCAGAGGACCAATGATATCATTCTCAACCTCTTCCGATATAAAATGATAGACGAAGAAGCGATACAGTTTCCGGGCAATAAAGCGGCCGGTCTCCTGCTGGGCAAAGATCATCTCGATCATCTCATCCAATTCATCATATGCTGCTTCAACCGTTGCAAAGCCTTCCACCACAGCAGCGGGCTGAATGACGGTCCCGCCAAACTTGGAAGAGAAGGTCTTTGCCTCCGTATCATGCTCGATGGCCAGTTCGGTTGTTCCATCTCCGGCCATCTGGGACCCCATCTTTCCTGCCGGTAATCCCGTATCAGGATCAATGAAACTATAGGTTTCATCAAGCCCCCAGCCTGTCAACACACGGGTGGCTGCCTTGATGTCGTCTTCGGTATAATTGGTATAATCTCCTTCAGATACCTGCTCCCCCCTTCCAATGCTATAGAGCTCAAACATCTCCCTGGCAAAATTTTCATTGGGAGAATTTTTCTTGTTGGAATATCCGTCGAGGTAACGGAGCATGGCATTGTCCAAACAAATCTTTTTAAAGAGATCCTTGAAACTGCCGTAGGCATAATGCCGATACAGGCAATTCTGATAATAGATCGCCTCGCTCTGGTTGATCTCGGTCCATCGCGCCGGCAAATGGGTATGCATGAACCAGGTAATCCGTTCCTTAAGTGATAGCGGGGCCTTACGCATCACATCCAGGTGCCAGGCCTGGAAATATTCAAAGAGCTGGTCCTGTTCACTATTTCCTTCTCCTGCATGCGGGGGACCATCTACACCGGTGGGATCAACCCAGGTAGATCCGGTGGTCGGATCAACAGGAGGAAGTGGGTTTTCAGCGCTATCATCAAGCAACAGATTCATTGCCTCTGTAGCTGTTAGTGCTGAAAACTGATTAATGTCTGGAATGGTGGGCCCAAATGTGGCCCTGCGCAAGAGGTGAGCTGCACGGGCACGCCCCAGCACATCGGTAATTGGATTCAGTGAAGCCATAGGGTCAGGTTTTGTATGTATACAAAACGAAAAGTTACCCGAATGGTTGCATCCGGTTTATTAAAGAATTGTTATATAGAATCTGTATGAACAAGGGATCAGGTGACCGGATCCCTGCTTGTGGAATATTTTTTATACAGCTTGCTGTCAATAATCTCTTTCAGCTGCATCATGGCAATAAAAATATCTTCGTATGAGGTATACAGCGGACTGATCCCAAAGCGGATATTATTGGGCTCCCGGAAGTCAGGAATCACCACACAGCTGCCAAGTCCGGGATCGTTTAAGGCCTTGCAAATACGATAGGCCTCGGCGTGTTTTAAGGAGATATGAGATCCCCTCTTCTCAATAAGAGCAGGCGAGCCCACACGGAATCCGCTGCCGGAAAACCACTGCTTAGCAAGGGAAAGCAAATATTTGCTTTGCGCCACACTCTTTTGCCTGATGGCTTTGATACCCGCTTCCAGGATCATATCCAGGGCCGGTTCCAATCCGGATTGGGAAATCACAGGAGGTGTGCCAGCCAGGAATTTTCGGATTCCCTCGGGCCTCCGGTAATGCAAATGAAACTCAAATGGATTTTGTTCGCCGAACCAGCCCTGTATGGGGTTTTCCAGTTGCTCCTGCAAATCTCTCCTTACATAGAGAAAAGCCGGGGATCCAGGTCCGCCATTCAGATATTTATAGGTACAACCCACCGCCAGATCCACATCGGCTTTGTTGAGGTCCACCGGGACCACTCCTGCTGAATGACTCAGGTCCCACAAAATCAGTGAATTATGCAGATGAGCCAGTTTTGTAACCCGCTCCAAATCATACATATAGGCGCTTTTATAGGCCACATGAGACAGGGAAATCAGCGCGGTATTGTGGTTTACCATCCGGACCAGTTCGGTCATATCCGATGAGATCCCGTCAGGGGATTTTAATAGCCTCATTGAATGGCTTTCTCCAAACTGCCTGATTAATCCCTGCAGGATATAGAGATCGGAAGGAAAGTTCATATCGTCAGAGATGATCTCCGTTTTACCCTCCCTGATCCTCAATGCTCCAAAAGCCAGCTTATAAAGGTTCACAGAGGTGGAATCCGTGACGATCACCTCCTGGGGATGCGCTCCGATAATCCGGGCGATTTTCTTTCCCAGACGGGACGACTGCATATACCAGGCTTCGTTCCAGCTCCGGATCAACTTCTCGCCCCACTGCTTCCTGATGGCATGTTCCATATGTGCCGCTGACTTCAAAGGCAGGCGTCCCAGAGAATTGCCATCCAGGTAGACCATGGAGGGATCCTGGATCTCAAATTCACCCCTGAAGCGCCTTAAGGGATCTCCCCGGTCCAGCGCCCTGGCATATTCCAGGGTGAAAGGATTGTCCATGTTTACAGTAGCCTGGCGGCATTTTGATCCATGTACCATTCCAGGTTATCTGATACAGGACTCACATAAAATGCAGGGTAGGACATATACTTCCCCTCCTTCATGAAAATCTCCTGGATCACACTGGCTTTCTCCTCTCCGGATGTGATGAAGGTAACTCGTTTTGCAGCATTCAACACGCCCCCTGAAAGGGAGATCCTTGTCTGACCTGAATCCGGGTGACGGGTCACCACACAGGGCGCACCGGAGGTCCATAATTCAATCTCCTGGGGGAAAATGGAAGCGGTGTGCCCATCAGCACCCAGGCCCAGCCAGATCCAGTCAAATACCGGAAAGCCATTTTTGCTGGGCAGGAACTTTAAAAGTTCCTTGCTATACCGGTCAGCTTCTTCAGGGGGCGGCTCCTCTCCTCTGATCCGATGGATCAGGTCCTTATCCAGTCCCAGTGGATCCAGTAATGTTTCCCTGGCATTCCCATAATTGCTTTCTGGATGATCGGGAGGAACACAGCGTTCATCTCCCCAGTACAGGCTCACATGTGACCATTCTTCCCGGGTGGTTTGCCCGGTAAGTTGCCGGAATATGCTCAGAGGTGTGGATCCTCCCGAAAGGGCTATATGAATTTGTCTTCCCTTCTCTGCATACTCCTCCAATGTGCGGGAAAATTCACAGACAAAGGCGGCGGTCATTGAATCCCTGTCGGGATAAATATAATTTCTTTTTC
>JAYEOJ010000118.1:0-4592 GCA_034722835.1 Bacteroidota bacterium
CTAAAAGCCACGGCGAGATCACACTTAGCGAAGAAGCGCTCCGGATCCACCGTGATGCGCTGGTCCTTGACGGACACAACGATATGCCGGGCAATATCCTGGTGAAAGGATTGAACAAGAAAACGGGATTCACCCTGAATGAGCTGCAGCCCGAGCTACAGACAGATATCCCCAGGTTAAGAAAAGGGGGCGTGGATGCCCAGGTATTTGTAGCCTATATCTCTCCCGACCATATGCGCAAAGGAGGCGGGAACCAGGCCTGTATCGAACAGATCGAGCTGATCCACCAGCTGGTGAAATCCCATTCCGGTGACCTGGAACTGGCTGTAACTGCCGCTGCTATTCCTGAGATTGCCAGCAGGGAAAAGATCGCCATCCTGGCAGGTGTGGAGGGCGGACATGCCATTGAGAATGATTTATATAACCTGGAGCGATATTATGAGCTGGGAGCCCGTTACATGACACTCACCCACAACGAAACCACTCCCTGGGCCGATGCCGGTTACGACCGGCCTGTGCATGGCGGACTTTCCTCTTTTGGGAAGAAGGTGGTCCGGACCATGAACCAATTGGGAATGCTGGTGGATCTGTCCCATGCATCGGACGATACGGTCAGGGATGCGGTTAAGGTGAGCCGCGCCCCTGTCATAGCATCCCATTCTTCGGCGAGGGCCATCTGCCCTTCACGGCGCAACCTCACCGATGACCTGGCCAAAGGGATCGCAGATACGGGTGGATTGGTCATGGTGAATTTCTTCCCCCTCTTCCTGGTGCCGGAAGGAGGAGCTATCGAACAGGCATATATAGATCAGTATACGAAACTCAGATCGATGAACCTTCCGCCTGAACAGTTTTCTGAAGAAATGAGGGCCTGGGAAAAACAACAAGCGCCCAATCCCCGGTGTTATGTGGGTCACCTGGTCGATCACATTGATCACCTGGTGCAAGTGACCGGTATCGATCATGTGGGACTCGGCTCGGATTATGACGGGATCACATACGGACCGGAGCAGATGCCCGATGTCAGTGGATTTCCCTACGTAACGCAGGAGTTGCTGAACCGCGGGTACCCTGCCGAAGAGATTAAAAAAATCCTGGGCGGGAACTTCATCCGGGTTCTTTCTGAGGCAGAAAAATCTTAATGCTTATATTTGATTCTGTCATGAAGCTGTTTTCACATATACTGTTCCTCGCATTTGCATCGGTGCTTTTATTCACCGGGTGCAACCAGGACCGGGATCCCAATGATCCCATTAAGACCCAGGACCAGGCCTTTCTGGATGCCCTCCTGGAAGGCACACCGGATGCGGAAGGGAATTTAGTGATTATTGATACCAATGGTGATGGACAGATTAGTTATGCCGAAGCTGAAGTCATCACCTACCTGGATGTAAGCGGCCAGGGTATTTCAGACCTGAGCGGGATAGAAGAGTTCATCAACCTGGAGCACCTGTACTGCCATTTCAACCAATTGCAGGTACTGGATCTATCGGAAAACTTTGCCCTGGAAACCTTATCATGCTGGGGGAACAAACTTAGCATCCTGGATGTTTCCAATTGTGCTGGATTAAGGGTGCTGGAGTGCGCCTTCAACCTGCTTCTTGCCCTGGATGTTTCCCAAAATGATTCCCTGGTAACTTTAGACTTTCAAAGCAATCAGGTTGCGGAAATTGCCCTCTCAAATAAAGATTCTTTGTTTACCATGCTCTGTGATGGCAACCGGCTCTCTGCTATTGATGTGTCTGCGAATCCTGAATTAACTCTTTTGGGATGCTCTGCAAATCCCTTGTTTACATTGGATGTTTCCAACAATGCGAAGCTAGAAGAACTAAACTGCAGTGAAAATCAGCTCTCCACTCTGGATGTTTCCCATAACCCGGTTTTGAATTCGCTGAACTGCATGGTTAACCAGTTGTCGGCCCTGGATCTTTCAGCTAACCTGGAACTGGAATGGCTCTACTGCAAGGAAAATCAGTTAACAAGCCTGAACATTAATGCCAACAGCAAGCTTATAGATCTGTTCTGCTCCCACAATCAGTTAAGTTCACTGCACCTGGTAAATAAGCAGCATCTCCGGCATTTATTCTGTGGCTACAACCAGATTGCAAGCCTGAATATCTCCAACAATTTCGACCTCTGGATCCTGGATGTAACTGCGATGCCAACCCTGGGGGAAGTCTGCGTCTGGGAGATGCCCTTTCCTCCGGAACAGATCCTGGTTAACTCAGGTGACAGCCCCAATGTCTTCTTCACGGATGTGTGCAGTAAGTAAGCACATTCGATTCTCCGTATAAAGTATTAATTCTCAACAAAATCCAGGATATATACGTCTTATTGGTAATAATTGGTGTGTATCTGATCCTAACAGTATTCTGATGAAAAGTCTGCTTTCCTTGATCGCTTTCATTCTGTTTTCCCATTGTTCTGTAAACGCCCAGTGGTATGAGAGAGCCTGTGGCGTCCAGGATTTTGAACTGGCCACATCAGATGAGTTTGAATGTATGTGGAACAAGGCTGATAAAATTGTACATGTGGGCATGAGAACCTGCGGAATTGGAACAGGTATTGTAGTTGTAGGTGGCGTCACCATGTTTGTATCCAGTGCATCGGATGGGGCTTACTCCATGATAGGTGCCACGGGTATAATTTGCGGACTCGCTACTGTTGTCGTCAGCGTGCCCATATGGGCGATTGGAGCTTCCAGAAAAAACAAACTCATGGATAGTCCGGCCTATCAGGATTTCCAGGGTACATCGCTACAGATCTCTCCAATGATTGAAAAAAATCATCTTAACAAGCAAGCCAGTCTGGGTCTTGCTGTTTCCTTAAATTTTTAATCTAATCCAAACAATTATGAAAAAATTAATTATTGCCCTTGCTTTTATCCTGTTTGCAGGAGTTGCCTTCGGACAAACCCTGCAGAAGGGGAGTGTTCTAGCTTTGCGTACTGACGCACCTACTCTTAATCCTGGAGTTACAATGGAGCAGTACACGGATTTTATGATTGATAAATTTGCTCCAGAAATGGAGAAAATATTCCCAGGGACGAAAGTATTTGTATTGAAAGGTGATCGAGGAGAGCACAAAGGGGGATTTGCAATGCTGATATTTGTTGAATCGGCAGAGGTAAGAGATAAGATCTTCGGTGCTGAAGATGCCGACATACAAAGTAAACTTCTGCCCCTCATGGAGGAGTTGGGCAAATATGGAACAGTATCAGACAACTACACCGACTGGGTGATCCAGTAATTACCTGTAAAAAAGCCCCTGGTGGCATGCCAGGGGCTCTATGTTTTAAAGGATCTGTACAACTCTATTCTGTAACGATCACATCGCTGTCATCTTCCTTCTCGCTGTCATCTTCCTTCTCCCTCTCCTTTTCTACTTTGCCGTTCATCTTGGCCTCGTACTTCTTCCTCCACCGACTTTTGGGGAAATCATCCTCTTCGCGGCACTTGCGGCTGTGACGACTTTTGTCACCGCTACCGCCACCGATCCCCGAAAAGAGGATCTTGGAGAGGACCAGCAGACCCAGGGTCTGCCAGTAAGCCAGTTCGGGCCCATTGAAGAGTTCGGGTATCAATGCATTCCAGAGCCACATCACCACGAAGGTGAATCCGAATACGGTGGCTACTCCCAGCACGCCAAATCCTGCGTATTTAAAACCTGTTTTTACTTTCATGATTATCTGTTTTTATAGTTATTTTTCTTTTATCTGATTATACAATTCTCTCAGTTGTTCCCTGAGGTATGTTACCGCATACCGCTTCCGGGAGAGCAGTGTATTGATCCCTTCGCCGGTAATCGCCGAGATCTCCTTAAAGCTCATGTCTTCAAATTCGTTCATTACAAATACCTCTCTCTGTGCTTCCGGCAGGCGTTCCAGGCTCGCCTCAATGGCCTCCCAGATTACTCCCCTCATGTATTCGTCTTCGGGACTTCGGGTCAGGGCTGGCAGGATATCCTCCAGCATCAGCGGCTCCCCGCCTTCATCCTTTGCGTTCACCACGTGATCCGAAAAATTTTCATCTTTCTTCTTCCGGTAGTGGTCCGTGATCCGGTTGCGTGCTACCGAAAAGAGCCAGGAGGTAAGGGAGGCGACCGACCGGATATCGTTGAAACCCACTGTTAACTGGTAGTATACATCCTGGGCAATATCGCGGGCATCCTCTTCGCGGTCGACCCGTTTCCGGATAAAGCCCAGCAGGCGTCCCTCCTCCTCCTTTACCACTTGTTCAATATGTTTTTTCTCTTCGGCGGTCATGATTTCATCGGTGCCTTTGTTTCTGTAGACGATTGAGGCAGGAAAATATTTTAAACAGTGACGAATTCATTGTAAATTACATAACTAATCTGAAAGTGCATGCTGAGATCCTTGTTCGAAAACAATCCGGGAAAGGGGGTAAAAAAAAGGAAGCGTAACTTCTGGCTCTATTCTGTGGGAGAATTCGTCCTGATCTTCCTGGGTATCCTCATTGCATTGCAGGTGGATAACTGGAATCAGGTCCGGCAGGAACGAAAGCTGGAACGGGTTTTGCTTTCAGAGATGCGATCCAACCTGAAAGCAACTCAGGAGGATATCGAATACAATA
>JAYEOJ010000119.1:0-4569 GCA_034722835.1 Bacteroidota bacterium
CTGGCTCCTCATCAGGATTTCACCATGCATGATAGAAACAAGCTCCCTGGTGAGTGCCAGACCTATTCCGGTCCCTTCTGAAAACAGGGATGAATCCTCCTCTCCCCGATAGAACCTCTCAAAGATCTTCTCCTTAAGTCGAACCGGAATACCTGATCCGGTATCTGCTACCAGAAGCCTGATTTGTGGATCCTTGCTGTCAGGGGCCCCTTTTAATACTTTCAACCCGCAGGTAACCGTTCCACCCGGGGAGGTAAATTTGAAGGCATTGGATAATAGGTTAGCACACACCTTTTCCAATTTCTCCCGATCATAGCAGGTTTCCATTTGTTGATCCGGAATATCGATGATATACTCTATCCCCTTACTTTCCGCCAGTGAGAAGTATTCTCCTGCTACCATTCTGAGATGTGCAATCACATCCGATTCCTCCATGATCAGCTTCATATAACCAGCATCCAGCCTTGAAATATCCAATAACTGGTTCACCAGATGAACCAGGCGCTGGCTGTTACGCCGGATCAGAGAGAGCCAGCGAATGATCCGCGGATTCCTGTACTCCTGGTTTACCAGCTGGTCCAGCGGGCCGGATATCAAGGTGAGCGGGGTACGGATCTCATGGGAAACATCGGTGAAAAACCGGGTCTTCAGTCGTTCCATCTCCAGGATCTGGGCATTCTTCTCCCTCAATTCTTCCGTTCGCCTGGCCACCTCATTCTCCAATGCTGTTTTTTCCTTTTTCAGTCTTGCCGTTCGGTATGATGTAATTCCTATAATCATGAGTATCATGAACACAGCATATGATCCAAGTGCCAGACCCGATCTGTATCTGGGAGGATGAATCCTGAGACGAAGCGAAATGCCCTCCGGATCCCAGTTGCCCTGGTCATCAGAACGGGATACCCAAAATCTATATTTCCCTGGTTTCAGGTTCTGGTACTTGGCTGTCAGATCCATCCCGGTCATGGCTGTATCCTGATCTACTCCCTCCAAAAGGTACTTAAATCCATACCCTGCAGAGCTATACTGATATATGTCCGTCTCAGCAAGCTCCAGGATTGAAAACTTGAATTTCAGAAAGTTTTCCCGGTGAGAAAGATTCAGTTGATTTTCCCGGTGTGCTGTTACATCCGGTTTAAACTGGCGGAAATCTATGATAACCATGGGTGGGGCAAACGCATTTAGAGGAACAGCTTGCGGGTTGAATAAGAGCATTCCATCCTTCTCCCCTATGAATAAGCTTTCTGAGACCAGGTCAATGGAAAATCTATCTGTATAAAATTGATCTCCATTTCTCAGGTAGCTGGTTATACTTTCCGAGAGCTCCCTATTGAAATGCACCTTGCTAAAGTAATTGCTGGAGGCAAGCCAAACAGGTCCCGACCAGAGATGGTTGTAGTCCAGCACCAGTCTTTGCTCTAGTTCTGTTGCTATTGAAGCACCATACATATCTGCGGAGTTGTCGAAGATGAGGTTCCCATATACCAGGCCCCTACCTGAAATACTATACAATCCTCCTCCAATACCGTTGGTATGATTTTCACATATGATATTATGATGGATTTCCATTACCTCTTCTTCAAACCCGAAACACAAACCGATCCCACCTCCCAATCCCAGATCATCTTGACTAACAGCGCTGTTCCAGGCAATCACATTGTTCCTGATGGCTACCTGTTGGGCGCCACCCTCTGTGGAATCATTCTGATAAAAGATGCCCGCTCCTACACTCAGCCACTTCACATCAATCGAGTTATCCAGGATAGCATTATGCTCCAGGAGAGTACTTCCCCCGAAAAGACAAACCCCGGCCCCCCACCCCTGGTTCTTCCAAATACTATTGTTTCTAATGATGTTGTTGCGTATTATAGCAGTGCGCCCCTCATTTACATTAGCAAGAATTCCTGCTCCATAGGCACCTCTCAATGAATCTGTCTGAACCTGGTTATATTCAATGATATTGTGGATGATCTTGCCTCCTGAGCGATGCATCAGGATGCCTCCACCACACATATTCCGCCAATTCTTCATATCAGGTTCTGTATGTACATCAGTCAGAAAGGTTCCTGTTCCACCGGTAATGGTAAAGCCATAGAGGACCGAAGTGCTGTCCTCTCCTGAACGAAGGGTCACCACCGAGGCTCTGGTCAGGTCCGGTGCCTTGCTACCATTGATAATCGTACGGGATATATGTGATGTGTCGGAATCTAAAAGGAAATGACTGGCCAGGGTGATAGGCTTACCGATGAAATCAATGTTCTCATAATAGGTCCCTTCGGCTACAAGAATTGTATCTCCAGGTTCAGCAGCATTTATTCCGGCCTGGATAGTTGGGTATTCCCTTGGGACATGAATTACCTGGGCCCGGGAAGGAACTCCCAGGACAAGGACCAGGCACGCCAAAAGACAGGATCTTCTCATAATAAAGAGCCAAAATGATACGATCCATTCATAAGTTACAAAAAAACAGGATGTGAATTGTATTTCAATGATTTATGAAAATGTTGCTGAGGTGATCAGATCTGCAACCACAGTGGTAGAGAGGGCGATAGCCTAGCCCTAACTTGTGCTTCGGAGTTTTACTATTTCTAAACCTAAAAACTTAAACTGGATGAAAAAAGTAAGATTGTTATTGCTGATTTTTGCTGCCACTTTGGTAGCGCAGACTATTAATGCCCAGGTTGTTCATGATGAATGGGTGATCCCTTTAGATAACCAACTGATCTGGTGCCTGGATGAAAATGTCACCGGCGATCTAGTATATGCAGTAAAGTACAAGGTTGATAAGGAAGGAACCCTGGTGAGGTTTTCCATGCATAACAAAGGTGGATTCCTGATTGGAGAAACTGGTACTCGCTATAAGGTAATTGATATATTTAACGAAAGATATGGGGTGCCTCCCGAGGAGGCTGAATATATGTTTGTTGGCATATACAAAATCATAGCTCCAGGTGAGGGAAAAGTATTCGAAGGCAGGATTTTCATCCATATAGATGTGGATAAGAACGGAGAGCTTATGGTTAAAAAATATATCGTGGACATGTGCTAAGGACTATTCCCAGAAGCATGAAGAAAGCCGACGATTTATGAACCATCACAAAGGCTGTCCTGGAGGGATTTAGTTTTCCTCCCAGATCAAAAGTCTGAGTTCTCCGCTTCCCGGATCCTCAAAAGGACCCGCTGTGGGATTATCCGTATTGCGCTGCGTTCCGAAAAAGTCCGTATCGATTTGCAGGGAAGACCCATCCGGATTTTCCCAGGGCTGTCCGGTGCGGACTGCCTTCCCCAGGAACGTTGTGTTGATCATCGGACGCCTCATCTCCCATTCTTCCGGGTTCAGGGTCAGATACAAATAAAGTCTGCCATCCTGCTCTTCCAGTTTCCAGGAAACGTGCTGATCACCATAGATCTGAATCCCTTCTTCCCCCTCAAAGGGTATTGCCCCATCCAGATAAACATTGTGACTGATAAAGACCGGGAATTCATAATCCATATGATTATAAGCATTAAGCCCGCTCCACTGATTCGCAAAAGTGGAATCACCAGGTGCCCAAAACAGGTTATTGTAAAAGCGATCGTCCCCCAGGGTGGTGTTGCTTAAACCAGCAATATCCGTGCTATGAGGTGGATGATAAGGGGTGGAACGGTCCAGCACCTTTCGTAAAATTACTTCACCGGCGATCAGGTTGTGGACGTAGGCTCCTCCTTCCGACCAGTTCTCTATGCCTGAAAGGAAGATGTTGTTGTCCACCAGGTAGGGGCCATGGTTCACTTCGGCAAAAAGATCAGCCAGTTCGTTATTATAACAGATGTTTCCGGTGATCCTGGTGCCCTGAGTCATCCAGTCCATCCACAGGCCCTTGTGGGCATCGTGAAGCCGGTTGTTTCGGATCAGAACATCGATGGGAGCATGGAACTTAATGGCCCCGATTTCATAGCCGAAAAAGAGGCGCTTGGTCCATATGTGATGAATGTGGTTTCCTTCGACCACACTGCGGATAGCTCCCAGGCTGCCGCAGATCCCGGTTTGTTCGCAGTTGTAAATGTGGTTGCGGGCAACCAGGTGCCCTCCGATGTTCTCCATGGACCAATCCGAGCCTTCCAGGGCCTTGCGAACTATCGGGTTGTAATGATCCGCTCCACTGGTGCCTGGTTCCCAGCCATTGTGTCCGCTCTTCCGGTCCTTTCCCAGGGTGATTCCGGAACACTTGGAATCATGAATGGTGCAGTTCCGGATGATCCAACCCTTGCTCCAGTTGGTGCCGATAATCCCCACTTGCTCTGCAGAAGGCGGTGCCCACTGGGTGGCGGCCTGACTCATATGAAAACCATCCACGGTAATGAAATCTCTGCCAGGAGCATCCGGATAAAAACAACTCTCCCGCACATGAATCTCCACCAGTTCAGCATTGGGGTCCGAGGTTTGAAAATTAGCCCACAGAATGGTTTGCTCATCTTCCACACGGGCAAACCAGGTAGAATATGCCGCTTCCTGGTCCAGGGACCGTTCGAAGGGCTCCGGATGCAGAACCCCTTCCAGGGATTCAGCTTCATACAGGGATCTTCCGT
>JAYEOJ010000120.1:0-4564 GCA_034722835.1 Bacteroidota bacterium
TAATCCCGGCTGGCAGGGCCAGGGGAGAGATCCGGATCGGAAACTCAGGATCCTTCATGATAAATTCTTTCTGAAAGATGACCGACCCTCTGTGCATGATGGCAAAGAGATAGTTTCTACCCAGTAAGGAGTTTGCATTACTCACCACCCGGAACATAAGCTCCTCCTCTGAGGCCTCACTAAACTCTACTTTGATCCCTTTTTTCCGGATGTGTTTAATTTTCTGATGAAAGCCGGGATAGGCAGGTAGTCTGATCTGGTATTTTTCTTCTGGAAGTGGTTGAAAACTGGTCTCTCCCATCCCTTTATAAGCGGTGTTGAAGGTGCCCACCACAGCTCCCTCCTGATTCAGGATCTCACCAATGACCGGAATGCTTTTGCCGTTCTTATCAATGGTTTTGATGCCTGCCTTGTTCAATTTCCCCTCCAGCAGGAAGCCCCCTTCAGGCAGGAAGGCCAGATCTATTTCCGGAGGACCTGCATCTGCGAGCACATTTTTTTCATGATCCAGTGTGCTTCTGATTTTCGATACTTCCAGGGTTTTGTGGAAAAAGTGATCTTCTCCCAGGCAGTCCTGGACGTCGGAGTATGCACGCAATAAATATTGTCCGGGCTCCAGTGTATCCGGAATGCTTAACCAGCCAGGGGCCCTGCCATCTTCCACAAAGAGCAACTGCTTCTGGATTTTTATCCCGTTTTTATCTATCAGTTCTGCATGCAGATTGTAATAGCCCGGTAAAAAGCGGTGGCTCTGTCCATCCAGATAGTAGGCTTTGAACCAGATGGTATCGCCCAGAAAATAGTAATCCCGGTCGGTATGCAGGTAGAGCTTATCATAGATGGCAGGCTCGTCGATTCCCGGCATGGACCCGGCCGGCTGGGAGAAAGAGACAGAAGAGAAGGAAACGCTTAATATAATTGTAAGTAAGAAAAGTAATGTATTGGGGTAGGTTTTCATTGGTTTGGGGCTAAGGATTATCATATACTTGATATCATGGAATGGCGCAAAAATTGCGCCATACTCCATTAATATCTGACTGAATTTCCTTAGCCCCGGTTTTCAGGATTTCCCCGGGGATGCAGGTGCATTAAGCCGGCGGAATATTCTGGTTCATCCGGAATATATTCTCCGGATCCCATGTCTTTTTGACCCTCACAAGACGATCCCATACTTCTGCCGTGTAGGCTTCCCTGACCCGGTCTTTTCCTTCTTCACTGAGGAAGTTGACATAGACGCCCTGGCTAAAGGGCCTGGTGGCATCATGAAAGTCCCTGGCCCAGCCAATGCAGCGATCATCATCGGCCGCGTCCCTCCAGCGGGTATGCATGTTGAGCAAAAAGGGTGTATTCCGGTGCGGGAAAGCTGTGGATGCCGGATCGATGCGGGATGGGGCTCCTTCCATATGTGGGATGAACACCTCGCACTCCTCGTGGGGTAATCTGGATGCGTAGGAGAGGATTTCCCCGATGCATTCATCGGAAAGGTTTTTTAAATGGTGCGATTTCCAGTAGTTACGGGCACCATGTTCCACCAGGCCGTCAAAGGCTGCTTGCCAGCCCGTCCAGGGCTTCATCCCCGAGCCATCCCCTATATTCTCCCCCACATTGCGGATGGGTTGTAGTAGCTTCTCTCCTTCAGCCTGATCACCCAGCCAGACAAAGGGGATCAGCAGTACCAGTTTCCCATGATACTCTTCCGGTATAAAAGGAAGAGGCGGAGCATAGCGAAGCACCGACCAGATGGTCATTTCATCCGGCATGGTGCGCACATAGTCCCGGTAAAAGCGGAAATACTCCTCAGCATCTTCAAATCGTTTTACCAGGGGACCTGTATAAACTTCAGTACCAATATTTGCAGCCTGAAACTCAAAGGTGGTGACAATTCCAAAATTCCCTCCACCTCCACGTGCGGCCCAGAAAAGATCCTCATTTTCAGTAGCACTGGCAGTTACTATTTTTCCATCTGCTGTGACCATCTCCACCGAGAGAAGGTTATCAATGGTCAGCCCGTATTTCCGGCTGATCCAGCCAAATCCACCCCCCAGGGTCAATCCTCCTGCACCGGTATGTGATACAATGCCGGCAGAAACAGCCAGGCCATGCTCCTGGGTGGCTGCATCAACTGCTCCCAGTAAACAACCTCCTTCTACGCTGGCAGTTTGTCTGTCAGGATTCACCTCCACATTTTGCATCAGGGAGAGATCAATCATCATTCCGTCATCGCAGGCGGCATTTCCCGCAGAGTTGTGGCCGCCCCCTTTTACAGCTATGGTCAGCTGGTGCTCCTTTGCAAACAGGACTGCCTGTGAGACATCACTGGCATTTAAGCAGCGGGTGATCAGGGCAGGTTTTTTATCAAACATGCCGTTCCAGATGGCTCTTGATTCATCATAGTCTTTTTCCCCTGGCAAGAGGACATGGCCTGTGATCAGTTTCCTGAAAGCAGGTACAGATTCTGTGTAGTTGTTCATTTTACTTTGTTAATTTGGTGAATCTCTTTATGGGAGGTGCTTGTGCTATGTGAATATAGGATGATATTCCATAATATCCACAATATCAATATGTTAAATCCGTGTTAATTATTGAATATCTTCTAACTTTTTTTTTGAAAAGGATGTCCGATGATACCTTAAATTACAGTAGAAAATAGCTAACTTGCCTAAGCAAATTAAACATACTATTATGAGGGTATTAAATCGCATTGGAATCATTATAGGCATTCTTGTATGTTCTTTTAACCTGCAAGCTGCTGAAGAAGAAAATAACTGGCCGAGAAAAATTGAGAAGAACGGGGCCAGCATCATCATTTATCAGCCACAGCTGGAATCGCTTACAGCCAACACCCTTGAATCAAGGGCTGCTGTTTCAGTCAGTACCGAAGAGTTTCCCACACCGGTTTTTGGCGCCATGTGGTTCGAAAGTCGGATATCCACCGATCGTGATGAGAGAATAGTAAAATTGTTGGATGTGAAGGTGACTGCGGCAAAATTTCCCGACATCGAAGAGAATAATATAAAGACCCTTAGTACCTTTCTTGAAGAGGAGGTACCCAAATGGGAAATGGAATTGTCACTGGACGAGCTGCTGTTGGACCTGGATATGACAGAGGTATCGACTAATTTAGCAGAGGGGCTGAATAATGATGCGCCGGAAATTATTTTTGCAACTGCCCCCACCATGTTGATTCTGGTAGACGGAGATCCCCGCTTTGAAAAGATAGAGAATACGAATTATGAAAGGGTAGTCAATACACCTTACTTTGTTGTGAAGGATTCAAAGAAGGGGAATTACTATATCAATGGTAGCGATAGCTGGTATGTATCTGATAATTTCGATACCTGGGAGTTGACGACTAAAGTTCCCAACAAACTGGAGCAAATTGCAGAAAAGGCTTTGAAAGATCCTGAAATTGATGAAGAAGAGGCAGCATCAGAGGAGGCAGAAGATGAAAATGTAAGTCCGGCCCTTGTGCTCAGGACCACACCTGCAGAACTCCTGCAATCGGATGGTGAACCGGAATTTAAACCCATTGAGGGAACCTCCATACTCTATATGAGCAATACTGCAGATGATATCCTCATGAATATTGAAACCCAGGAGTACTATATACTTGTGGCGGGGAGATGGTACACTTCAAAGTCAATGACCGGGAATTCATGGACCTTTGTTGCGCCGGATAAGATTCCTGAAGGTTTTTCAGACATACCCTCCGAATCGGAAATGTCTTCAGTACGTGCCAGTATAACAGGAACCCAGGAGGCAAAAGAAGCGGTCCTGGAAAACCAGATTCCCCAGACAGCAGAGGTGGACCGGGCGGAAGCCACCCTGGAGGTAAGCTACGACGGGAATCCCAAATTTGAAAAGGTAGGGGACACGGGAATGAAATATGCCGTGAACACCGATAAATCTGTACTCCAGATTGAAAATCGCTATTACTGTTGTGATGATGCCGTCTGGTTTGAATCGGATTCTCCTTCGGGTCCCTGGGTCGTCAGCACGGTGGTTCCGGAAGAGGTACAGGAGATCCCGCCTGAGTCGCCGGTCTACAATGTCAAGTATGTTTACATCTACGATTCCACCCCTGAAGTAGTTTATGTGGGATACACCCCCGGATATACTTACTCTTATGCATACAGGGGTTGCGTCTATTACGGTACAGGCTTCTATTACAGGCCATGGTACGGGGCCTATTATTATCCCAGACCGGTGACCTACGGTTTCGGTGTTCACTACAATCCTTATACGGGTTGGGGATTTTCCTTCGGGATGTCTTACGGATGGATGACCATGGGCTGGGGAGCTCCCTACTATGGTTACTGGGGCCCGCGCGGATACAGACATGGTTACCACTATGGATATCGTCATGGTTATTCGCACGGATACCGCGCCGGGTATCGTGCCGGGTATCATGCTGGCAGCAGGAATGCTTACAACCGACCCACTCCTTATGGTAGCAGGCCAACAGCCTCTAACAATATGTATAATAACCGTACAAGGGGAGTGAGAAGTTCAGGCGGCAATGTATACAATCCAAAGACAGGCGACAGGGTGGCGACCACCAATC
>JAYEOJ010000121.1:0-4549 GCA_034722835.1 Bacteroidota bacterium
CCAAAATAGTTTTTTTCTGCCGGGATAGGACGAATCTCCGGATTCATTCAACTCGTATTGATAGCTTCGAATCGCAAGATTACCCATCAGTACGGCCTCTGTAAATGGTCCGGCATATTCGAATTTGGAACTCAGATTCGATTCCTCGTATTCCTTCATGCAGGCTTCCACCCAGGCCACATAGTGTCCTTCTGGCACCCGCTTTTCTGTTTCAGGAACGGAGGCAATCTGTTCGTTCAGGGAAAGGGGCAGAAGCAGTGGCTCAGTGCCCTGATTCCCGATGAGTTTTCCTTTGCTGCCTTCAAATATCACCCCGTTGGTCAATTGGGCCATTTCATGATCCGCTGGAAGTTCCTCAGGCATCTGGGGACGCAGGCCACCATCCATCCAGGTCAGGAGGATATTCCCCAGGCCATCGGTACGTGGAAATGTTAAATGGGTGATGGAGGAAGACGGGCAGCTTTCAGTATACCTGGCCACCTGGAAAAAGCCCTTATAGGCAGCGGTGGCGCTGCATTCCACATCGGTGGGATAATCAATAGGCAGGATTCTAAATACCGGATCCATAATGTGGCATCCCATATCGCCCAGGGCCCCGGTTCCAAATCGCCACCAGCCCCGCCAGTTGAAGGGCAGATAAGCAGGATTGTAGTCGATGGTCTGGGCGGGCCCCAACCAGAGATCCCAATCCAGTTCTCCCGGGATTTCATGTAAGCCGGTGGGTGCTGCAATGCCCTGGGGCCAGACAGGCCTGTCGGTCCAGGCATAGACCCTGTGCACTTCACCAATCAAGCCCGCATCCACAATCTCCTTCATTCTTCGAACCGGCTCCTCGGAGGCTCCCTGGTTCCCCATCTGGGTAACCACCCTGTATTTTTTGGCTGCTTCAGTCAGGGCTCGTGCTTCACCAATGCTGTGTGTGAGGGGCTTTTGGACGTATACATGTTTGCCCAGTTGCATGGCTGCCATGGCAGCCACGGCATGAGTATGATCCGGAGTAGACACGATCACTGCATCTATATGCTTGTGTTTTTTATCCAGTAATTTCCTGAAATCCCTGTAGTATTTGGCATCGGGAAAATTTTTCCTGGAATCTACAGCCATACGGTCATCCACATCGCACAGGAAGGATATTTTGGCATGCTTGCTTTCGGCACAGGAGGTAAGGTCCGATGTTCCTTTTCCACCGGCCCCGATTCCGGCAATATAAACGGTATCGCTGGGTGCTGTGTAACCCGGCCCCCCAAGAACAAATCGTGGAACAATTGTGAATGCGGTGGCAGCGCTTGTAGTTTTCAGGAAATTTCTTCTGTTGATGCTTTGCATGGCATGAGGATTTTTATGAATATCATGATGGATCTCGACACGGGGTAACAGACATACAATTTTGCAAAACAAATTCGCAAAATCAAGGGGAATCCTCAAAATAAAGATCTTCAAGAGCACTGTCTATATCCGGGAACTTAAAAGTAAATCCCGTTTTACGAATTTTATCGGATGCAACCCGGCTTCCCGTTAGAAGCATGGCAGCCATTTCACCAAACAAGAGTTTCATGGCAAAAGCCGGGATATTCGGCGTCCAGAAAGGCTTCTTCAGCGCCTTAGCCACATTCCTGGTAAATTCCTTATTTGTAATTTGTTCCGGGGCTACAGCATTATAGGCACCATCAATATCTTCAGATTCCAGGGCATGGATGTAAATGGAACATAAGTCATCCATATGAATCCAGGGCATGTATTGGTTTCCTGGACCAGTGGGTGCACCAAGACCTAATCGTACCGGTATTTGTAATTTTGACAGGGCACCTCCCTTTTTAGAAAGCACAATTCCGGTCCTGATCTTCACTGTTCTGATGTCAATTTCAGCAAATCTGTCTGCAGCGAGTTCCCATTTTTCACAGGTTTGCCCCAGAAAATCTCCAGCTGGTGGATCCACTTCATTATAGATGTGTTCGGAAGTGATGGCTCCATAGTAACCAATGGCTGAAGCAGAAACAAAGGCTTTCAGCTTCTTGTTTTGCAGGTCTATGTTGTGGAAAATCAGCTCAGCAGATTTGATTCTGCTGTCCAGGATTTCCTGCTTTCTTTTGCGTGTCCACCGCTTCGCTCCAATATTTGCTCCGGCCAGGTGAATGATATAATCACAACTATTAAGTGCTTCTCTGTCGATTTCATTGCGATCAATATCCCAGGCAATACTTGCTGTGTCTTGAATCTTCTTGTTTCTGCTTAGAAGGATCACTTCATAGCCCTTTTCTTCTAATTTAATTCGAAGGGTTTGTCCTATGAGACCACTACCGCCGGTGATTAATACGCGCAACATATTTAACCTTTGAACATACCAGGAAGGGAAATGTTTAATTTCTATTATGATCGTACTGGTTATCCCTGGTCAGTATCAATAATGCAATGCTTATATTTACATGTTGATTTGTAGTAAAACAGAATAATTATGAGACAAAGAACAATTTGGACCGCTTTATTGCTTGTCACTTTTGCAATGGGGACTTATGCCCAGGGAGAAGATGTGACGGCAAAGATTACCGATCTGGAAAAGGTGACCACTACCGTTCAGAATGCCTCTTCCTCTTCATCATCTTCCTGTGGGACCTCAGATTTTCCGGTGTACCAGGGAACAGATTTGAAGGATGTGGATATCGCTGATCTGACCTGGATAAGTGTCCGACATGACCTGACTCCCAGTGATCCAAGTTATATCAAAGTTGAACTTACATTCAAGGACGGCAGAGAAGAGATCTATGAAATGGTCCGGTACATCCGGTTTACCGGTAAGACAGAAGAAGGGAGCTTTGCAATGATGGTCAAGGATATCAATACCATTGAGATCGTTCAGAAGATCTGATATACCTGACTTACAGGGAAAACCAGAAGTTGGCCTTGACCATGAATACATGGTTTCCTCCCGAGCCGAAGAGATCGCCTGCGATATCTCCGATGGGATTGTAGGCTGATTCCCATCCCGAACGATCGTGTGACCAGACAAAGTAGAGGGTGGAACCAAGCTTATACTCCCACCGGAAGACCAGATTGGTACGTAATTGCGTAAAACTGAAATCGGGATTATAGAAAGAATAGGTTTCAGCATCGTGTTCATACGAATAGCTATTCGTTGATGGATCGTAGTCAAGATCCAGATTTTCCAGTCTTACATTGATATCCCTGGCCTGGCTTTGGTTTACCCGTCTGAATGTATTGTACGATCCCACGGAATAATAGGGGCTTCCATAAAACTGTATGGACATTTCCGGTGTGACGTACAGCTCGCTCCGGAAGGTGAAAGAAGCAGTATTCCGGTCAATTGCACCCACTATGTATTCTGTAGAAGTACTTCCATCAATGGATGAAACATATTGCTGGTGGTACTCCCAATGCCACAAGTGTGCAAAGCCACTGATCTTGAATTTTTTAACCGGCATCCAGGTTAAGCTGAGCACAAAAGAATTTTCGATGGAATTTTCTATGCTTACGGTAGAAAAGTCATATGAGATACCTCCATAGAGGTTTTTTGCAGAATTGCTTTGTACCGATACGCCCAAAAGGAACAAAGGATCATTGCGAAGTGCGGGCCCGCCCCTGAGTTCCCGGGTATTCAAGCTGGAGAGCTCGTATTTGGAGTTGAGGCTAAAACTCCACAGTCTGTTATTTCTGAGCTTCAGAGATGCCCGGACCTGGTTGACGGTATTTTCTCCACCAAAGCTCCATTCAGCCTTCTGGGAGAGCCCGATGTAGTAGTTCCTGATCCACTTTTTCGGTTCATTCATTTCATAGGAGACCCGTGTCTCTTCCCCCATGAAATCGGCCTGCCTGATATATCCCACATCATTGAGATTTAATCCCGGACTACGATACTGGCCCTGCAGATAGAAGTTCCAGTTCCCTCCGTTCTTCCCAACCCGGATCAGGGCTCCGTGTCCACCCAGCTGCTCCCGGAGGCTGTCTACTTCCAGGTAGTCGGCATCGGGACGCTGGAAGCGGTGAGTGTTGGAGAGTTGTTTCTGAAGGATGGCATCCGCGGACCCATTCAACTGACTGGCGATTGCTTTTGCCTCCAGGAAATAGTTCTTATTGTCCCAGTAATGCAGCAGGTCCAGTCCCCCGTTTATGGCACTGGCAGGGAGCAAGAGCTCACTTACGGAATCCGATGAAAATCTGTTCACCAGGCTGAAAACCCCTCCCACAACGGTGTTTCCTTGTTTAAAATCTCTTTTTATCCGGGATACCAGGTAATTGGACAGGGGGGATACAACGATCTCCTTTTCCGTTCCCTCTTCATTGTATGCGGTCCCGTATGTGGATGCAGTCAGACCATCAATCAGGCCCACAGACAGGCCATTCTTGTTTTTTCCACTTAGTTTCGCGGCGCCCAGGATGGTAGTTCTGTCGGGCACATCTGAAAAGGTCCAGTCCACGAATGGATTTCTAAAATAGGGGGCACTTCCGATCCTCCTGGAGTAGTAAGGGATGTCTCCTCCAAGTTCAAAATCAAATACATCGTTTCCCTCTAAAAAGAAGGGTCTTTTTTCCTCAT
>JAYEOJ010000122.1:0-4546 GCA_034722835.1 Bacteroidota bacterium
TGGACCTCCTATACGCTGAGTCTGACTGAAGAACACTTCAACAGCTGGCCTGAAGATGTTTATTTTTATGCACCTCAGGATCAGCGACACGAGGTCAAAGGAGCCCTTCTGCTAAACTTCAAACCCTTTTTCTTCTCAGCCAACTATGTCTATGGATCGGGATTCAGGCCTCCCCCATCCATCTTAAACAACCTGGAAGAACGATATCCATACAGCCGACTCGATATGGCAGTATTCTACCGTCTTAGCGTCAAAAACTACCACTTTGAAGCCGGTATATCCATTCTGAATGTACTGAACCAGGAGAATATCAAGTACTCCAATGTGATCCATATTCCCGACTCACCCACAAGCAGCGTCAGCATTCATGCCGAAGCGGTTCCCTTTACCCCCACCATCTACCTGAACATGGCATTTTAAGTGAAGATGTTCGCGGTGCAATGAACTGGTGAAATAAAACTGCAGGCAGGCTATGTCAGATTCTTTACTACCTCTACGATTTGTCTGATATGTTCCGGGGTGGTACCGCAACACCCTCCAACGATATTGGCCCCGGCGTTCACTAACTCTTCAATCTGCGAAGCCATCTCGTCTGGTAATTCGGGGAATACAGTTTTTCCATCCTGGTATACGGGCAATCCTGCATTGGCATGGACAAGCACAGGAATTTCCAGATCAAGGGTTCTGATCTCCCGCACAATCTCGATCATACCGGCGGTTCCGTTCCCGCAGTTGGCCCCGATAATATCTGCACCCGCTAATAATGCCATCTCCAGATAGGCACCCACATCGGTCCCCATCATGGTCCGGTAAATCCCATCCTGGTTTTTGGAAAAAGTAAAGGTACAGGCCACATCTATATCAGTGACTTTCTTAACAGCTTCAATGGCTAACCTGGCCTCCTCCGGATCGGTCATGGTCTCAATGACAATCCCGTCTGCACCTCCATCAGCCAATCCCTTTGCCTGTTCCATAAAACCTTTATATACTTCCTGGGGGGCAACCTCACCCATCATCACCATCTTTCCGGTAGGTCCCATAGAACCCATGACCAGGGCCCGGTTCCCTGCTGCCTTTTTAGAAATTTCTGCAGCACTCCTGTTCAGTTCAAAGGTCTTTTCTTCCCGTCCATATCCTTCCAGTTTTAGGGGACTTGCACCAAAACTATTGGTCAGAATGATATCTGCTCCGGCCTCCACATACGAGCTGGCAATCTCCAGCACATCTAACGGACGCTCCAGGTTCCAGGATTCAGGACATTCATCTGCCTTTAAACCTTTCTGGTGCAAAAAAGTACCCCAGGCTCCATCCGATACCAGTACCTTCCCCTCGTTAATCTTTTCTAATACTTTTCCCATGATTTAATCAGTTTTCCAGATCAATTTCGAAGGTAGGAAATATTTGTATTCCGACCTTCCAATCAGGTGCCGGACTTCATCAGGATGGTCCCGGTAATGCCATTCAGTTTCTTAGCTGTCTCCACTTGAGCATCACTGATTCTGATGGAGATGTGGTTATCACGGGTATAAAAAATTGAATTGGATACATCCAACTCAAAGGCTCCATCTTCATCCTGATAGGAGCCCACATGTTCCTCGTTTAAAAATACTTCTACAGATGGACCAGCCTCTTTAAAAATCAGGGATATTTGTTTATTTTCCCACTGCTCGGGTAGAGTAAACCTGCAATGGTACCAGAAAACATCGGAGTTCTCAAGGCCTGGAAAATGTTCCTCCAGTGAAGCCGGAATCCTTACCAGCTTGCCTTTTCCGCGGTGAAAGTTATCCCAACCACAGGAGGGAAGATCATCCCCCGGCTCAGCTTCGGAGTCCTGCCAGAGGTTCCATTGGTAGAATTCAAGACCAAGTGTGTTCGAATCAAATTTGTGGCTGCATGAGCCCATCAGCATAATGGACAGAGATATAAGCAGGAAGTGTATTTTTCTCATATTTAATATCCTTGCAGGTTCAGGCGAACAGTATCCAGGCTTTCAATGGAACCCACCATGGTCACAATATCTCCCAGCCGCAGTCGGGTATATCCATGAGATATGATGGGATGGTCGCCCCGGGTCACCGACAAAATAATAACATCCGAAGGCAGACGGAAATCCCGAAGCGTCAGCCCGTGAAAATCGGAATTCCTCAATTCAATATCAATGGTATCCTGCCCATCATCCATACCCAGCAGCAGAGAGGTGGCAATGGGCGAACGAACAAAATGCTCCATCAGCGAGACCATGGCAGTGGCTGGATCGATCACCATGACTCCGATAGTATGAAATTTCTTATAATATTCACGGTCATTTAACCTGACAACCAGGTGTTTGGTCCCAAAATGTTCGTAGGCGGTCTCACAAATGCCATAGTTTACCTCGTCCGACAGAAGACAAACAATGGTATCGGCATTCTCAGCGCTGAGCTTCCTCAGGGAAAGATGATCTGATCCCGCATATTCGTGGACCGTGAATTCCTTGTTTCCAAGGACCTCAACCGTGGGATCCATAACCACAAATTCTACCTTCCAGTTCTGTTTCTTCAGATGATTGGCAAGGGCAAGAGATTGGTTCTCCCAGCCAAAGATCAGGACCTTGCGTTCTACGTCATAGCTTCCATCTGACTTTACATGAGCCTCCCCAACCAGATGAAGTGCCCATTTGAACAAGGGCGGACCCACAATCTGGTTCAATACAATAATGGAGATCATGATGGTGGCAAACTCCGCTCCCCATCCGGGATATTCTGTAGCAATTATGGTGGCCAGTCCCACTCCCACTCCGGCCTGGGTCACATAGGGCATCCAGGATAATCTGCGGAATAAGGGAGGATCGCCGGCCAGGATACTTCCACTGTAACCTGCCAGGATCAGGGAAATTAGACGTATTCCAAACAGGATCAGGGTAATAAACCACATGGCAGCCAGTACCTCCAGCGAGATCATGGCACCAGTAAGGGTGAAAAAGATGACATAGATATAGGGACCCAACTCTTTTACTATCCTGGTAAAATCGTTCCTGTATACCGAATAGTTGGTTACAAGGAAACTCCCGATAATACAGATCAGCAGGGGTTCAATATGAAGCTCCAGCCCCAGGTATAAACTGGAATGATCTCCGGTGATATTCGTGAAGACGTAGACCAGGAAACCGGTGAGCAATACCAGTCCCTTTTTCACGGGCATCATTCCCTTCAAAGAAAGGCTGGCCCTTAGCAACAGCCAGACCAGGAATCCAAGTCCGAAAGCTGCCACAAGTTCAACCAGTACCTGAACGAGATATATGGGTCTGAAACTTGTATCCTGGATCAGGGATTTGGAGAGTGTGAAAATAATGGCAAAAAAGATAATGACTCCAAAATCCTTAACAACGGTCACGCCTAAAGCTGTCTGGGTAAAGGGTCCCCTGGCACGCAATTCATTGATAACGGCAATGGCAGAAGCGGGAGAACGCGCAATGGCAATGGTCCCCGCCAGCATGGAAATGGCAATTCTTGCTGCCAGTTTCATATCCTCAGCAAAGGGGATCAGTTCTAAAAGCAAATACATGGAAAAGCTCACCAGTAAGAAGGTGACAATCATCTGAGTAATGGTCATGGCGATAATGCTTTTCATCCTGCTCCGCAACTCCTTCAGGTATAGTTCCGATCCCACTGCAAAAGCAATAAAAGCCAGGGCAATATCATTCAGAAAAGCAAGATCCGATAAAGCCTCGGTCTCAATCAGGCCAAGCACTTCGGGTCCGGATATTAATCCAATTACCAGGAAGCCGGTAATCAGGGGCAACCTGAATCTCTGAAAGGTAACAGAAACCTTCCTTGCCGCTACAGCCACGATGCCAAATGCACCCAGATAGATGATCCACTGCCATATTGTATCTATTTCACCAATTCCACTTTCCATAACAGACTCCTTCAAAGGCTTGCTTCTCTAATATACAAAAACAAGGGGAATCACTCATGGTTCAAATCACTTTGCCGTAATCCCAAAAAATTATATATTTGCAGCCCGAAAGTGACCCGTGCACTTTCAGGTTCTGAGAAGATGATGGCGAGGTAGCTCAGGTGGTTAGAGCGCATGATTCATAATCATGAGGTCGGGAGTTCAAGTCTCCCTCTCGCTACTTAATAATCAAGCAGTTACGTTATTTCACGTAGCTGCTTTTTTATTTTCTCACCAACAATTTCACCAACAATGGTTTTTAATCGGCTCTTTGGCACCCTACCCTCCCCCAGGCGTAGATCTGCAGGGAGTGGGGCTGCTTTAAGCGTTCTTTATAACAGTCCTGAGTGTAGTAAGTAATAATATTGGGGGTTGGTTAAATTCTAATGTCAGAATCGTCATTGAGTGGAATAGTATTCTCTTCCGTCTGTTCAGCAGGGTCAAAGGTGAACTCTATTTCTGTTGGGAAGGTACCTATAACCTCAGCTCTAACCTTCTTATTTGTAAACAGGAGAAGGCAAACATCATACTTCTTTGGGCTTTGCATACCGTACCAGCCAATCTGATGTCCGTCCTTCTTCACGGCTATAGCCATTGGGTCATGCTCATT
>JAYEOJ010000123.1:0-4541 GCA_034722835.1 Bacteroidota bacterium
TCTGCTGAATCTCTCCATGAAAACTGGATCTACTGGGAGGGTCCCAGGTTTGCAGCCGCTTTGCCCATTAAATGGGAGATTGTAGACGATCCTGTGGATAAAGGCACCGTGATGAGCAGCGATGATCCGGCCGTGGTGGACCATAAATATGGTTCGGCCGATATTGTAACCAAGAAGGAGTACCGCGATTTCCGGCTCCATGTAGAATTCCTTATTGAACAGGAAGGAGGCAACTCAGGGGTATACCTGCAGAACCGCTATGAGATCCAGATTCTGGATAATGATTCGACCCAGCACGGAATGGCTGCTGTTATCAATGAAATCGATTCTCCATACTTTGCTTACAATGGGGTAGGGAAGTGGAACTCCTATGATATGGTCTTCAGGGCCGCCCGTTTCGAAAATGGAGACCGGACCGAAAAGGCACTGGTATCCAACTACTTCAATGGAACTAAAGTGTATTCCAATATCGGGATCAACCAGGTATGGGGTGGAGCCAACTCCGGGATCGATGGTGGAAACGATGGAGGCAAAGGGATCACGGACAGTCCCGGTGGCATCAAGTTGCAGGCCGAGGGTTATTCGGTACTATACCGGAATATCTGGATCAAGGAGCTGGATTTGACGGAAGCAGATACTGATTTTTAATTTTATTTAGACCAGAGCCCTTCTATCTCCTCCAGCGATTTGCCTTTGGTTTCCTTAATAAAGAACCAGGCAATCAATAACTGGATAAAGGCCATGCTTGCCAGGAACAAAAAGGTAAGTGATCCTCCGAATGCATCTAGCACATAGGGGAAGAGCAACACCACCAGGAAATTAAACACCCACTGGGTAAAAGAGGCCAGTGCCACCGCCTGGCCCCTGATCCGGTTGGGGAACATTTCTGCCACCAGGGTCCAGAAAGCAGGACCGATACAGGAGGCGAAGAAGGCAATGAATAGCATGATGCAGATGGTGGTAAAGATCGGATTCAGCTCAAAGTGAAAGGCTGCAGCCAGCATCAGCAGGGTGACTGCCATTCCCGATGATCCAATGATATAGAAGGTTCTGCGTCCCAACTTGTCAATAAGCCAGACGGCAAAGAAGGTAAAAGCAAAATTGACAAGACCGATAAGGGAGGTCTGCAGGAGTGCATTTCGAATTTCCAATCCCGCTGCGATCAGTATTTTGGGAGCATAGTCCACCACTGTATTGATCCCGCTGATCTGGACAAATACCGCCAGAAGCAGTCCCAGGATAATTACCTTGCGGTAGCGTGGGGCAAAGAGTACCTTCAGCGCAGATCCCTTGCCGGCATCCTTCAGGCTGTTCTCAATCTCGGATATCTCCGAACCTGCAAAAGCTGCTCCGCCGATCCGTTCCAGCACTGTGCGTGCCTTCTCTTTGAACCCTGCCTTCACAAGCCAGCGCGGACTCTCCGGAATAAAGATCAGACCCACGAAGAAGATGATGGATGGGAGCAGTCCGGTTGCAAACATCCAGCGCCAGTTATTCTCCACCTCGTGCAGGGCAAAGTTGACCAGGTAGGAAACCAGGATCCCCAGGGTGATGGCCAGCTGGTAAATGGTAATTAGTGTTCCCCGGATTTTTGGGGGAGCCACCTCGGCTACATACATGGGTGAAAGTACAGATACAGCTCCAACAGCCAGACCACCCAGCACCCTGAAGGAAATAAAGAAGACCTGTGTTTTGGCCAGGGCCATACCTGCACAGGAAACGGCAAAGAAAAGTGCCACCGAGATCAGCAGACTTTTCCGGCCATATTTTTCTGTAAGCGAACCCGTTCCGAATGCGCCAATGATGGCTCCTACCAGGATGGAGCTGACGCCCCACCCCAGTTGTAGTTCGGTCCATCCAAAATAAGGTTGAATAAAGGGAATAGCTCCCGAAATAATGCCCACATCAAACCCGAACATCAGTCCCCCGATGGTGGCCACCATACTGATGAACCACAAATAGGCACGTCCCTTCACTACAGCTCCTTAATCTTAATGTTCCTGAACCATACCTTGCTGCCATGGTCCTGAAGCAGGATTTTACCAGTTTTCGCCAACCCGTAGTCGGGGAATTGATCCCACTTACCACTGTTGCGGCGCTCGTACCAATCCTCGCTCCATGGGACAAATTCCAGGACTACTTTCCCGTTCAGCCAGTATTCCACCTTTTCCGGGGTGAATACAATTTCTGAGCTGTTCCAATCTCTCAGATTTACTACTTTCTGATCGTTGGGCAGATACATGGCATAATCGGCGGCGGTCTTTTGCCAGTCTTCAAGAGGATAGGGATTCCCTTCTTCGTCCCTGAAATCATCATCTTCAATCATCTGGTATTCCGGTCCGGTTTCATATCCCGCATTGTATTTTGGAGTTTCAACCACGTGGTAACTGACACCACTGTTACCATGGTCTCCAAGTTTCCATTCCCACTTCAGGTGAAAGTTATCGTACTCTTTTACTGAAACGATATCACCACCGATATCACCACCCAGTCCCTGGCCCACCAGGCAACCTTCTTCCACGTACCATCCCGAGACTTTGTCTTCGTTCCAGCTCTTCCAGCCCTCGGTGGTTTTACCATCGAAGAGCAACACCCACCCGTCCTTCTTCTCACTGGATGTTATTTTATTGCCTGTATTACACGATGTTACAAAGATTATCAGCAATACAGATAAGCAAAGATTGATCGTTTTCATAGATGTATTATTAGTTGGTTTAAGTCTTTATTCGGGAAGCGTCCATCCCTCCCTGTAGTTGTGTTTGATATATTCCTTCACGGTCTCCTCGGCATTGAGGCTAACATATTTGGTATCAAAAATTGGATGACCATTTTCAATATAAAAGTTATCTGAAGCAACCACCCGGAGCTCATCACTGCCTGTGATATTGGTGAATTGCATATTCTGGCCATCCCATTGCAGTTCCCGGTCGAGGCTTTGAAGCCGGACTGCAAGAACACCCATAACAATCATCTCATTAAATGGCCCCGCCATATCAAAGTTCGAATGGGGCTGTACCCGGTTTTCCGGACTCTCTTTGCATGCCCTGACCCAGTCCTGTTCGTGTGGCCCATCCTGGATGCCACCAACCGGATAATCCTTCACCCTGCGAAGGGTCTCAGGAACATTGGGTACGCGGCCCGAAAGCAGGCGGGGATTGATTCCGCCCAGGTTGCATATGAGTTTATCCCTGGATCCTACAAAAAGGCACCCACCCATATAATCTTCCATCATAGGCTCTCCATCGGCCAGTTCCACCGGTCTTGATGGCATCATTCCACCATCATACCAGCTTACATTGACTTCTGGAAGTCCCTCTCTTGCCGGAAAGGTATATTCCACCCTTTCGGCCTGTGGAGCTGATTCTGTATTGACCAGGGTGGAGGACCCCTGTACTTTGGTCGGGTATCCCAACTTCAATGAGCTGAAAACGGGATTCAGGATGTGACAGGCCATATCGCCCAGTGCACCGGTTCCAAAATCCCACCATCCCCTCCAGTTCCAGGGGGTGTAGATGTCGTGGAAAGGCCGCATGGGGGCCGGACCGATGAAGAGGTCCCAGTTCATGGTATCGGGCGCGGTCATGACTTCTTTGGGGCGTTCCAGTCCCTGTGGCCAGATAGGGCGGTTGGTCCAGGCATGTACCTCCTTTACTTCCCCGATTTCACCGGCCTGGATCCATTCTTCCACGGTTCGGGCTTCAGGGGCCGAGTTCCCCTGGTTCCCCATCTGGGTGGCTACCCCGTATTCTCGGGCCAGCCTGGTTAATAACCTGGATTCATATACCGAATGGGTCAGAGGCTTCTGGCAGTAGATATGCTTACCCATTTTCATAGCCGTAGCTGCAATGGCTGCATGTGTATGGTCGGAGGTGGCGATCATGACCGCATCAATGTCATCTCCCATTTCTTCCAGCATAATCCGCCAGTCCCAGTAACGCTTTGCGGCAGGAAAATCATCAAAACAGGCCTGTGCATATTTCCAATCCACATCGCACAGGGCAACAATATTCTCGGTGGACATGGCTTCCAGGTTGACCCTTCCTTTTCCACCAATGCCCACACCAGCGATATTCAGTGTATCACTGGGTGCCACATGTCCCAAAGCTTTTCCCATAACATGACTGGGAATAATGGTGATGCCGGCTGTGGCAGCAGCCGATGTCTTAAGAAATGTGCGTCTGTGCAATGCTTGATGTTTCATATTGGCAGTTGATTAGGTGTGGAGCAATAAAAGTAATAATTATCTCAATTGTGCGTAAGACCCCTTCACTTCAGGGAGGGAATATAAGCACAGATTGAAATTTCCCTAAATATACCTCGATAAATTGTAAAAAAAGACATAAAGACTTGGGAATATGCGGTTCAAGATCAGGCATGTATAAAATGCTAAAACATAGCATTTTGCTTGTTGTAAAACTTGCAAAACACCCTTATTTTTCGTATATTCAATAGTAATGCAGACAGTCAGAAAAGCATATAAAGTAAGGCTCAGGACCGATCAGGATATTGAAGCAAAGCTTGTCCGTTTTTGCGGTTCTGCC
>JAYEOJ010000124.1:0-4533 GCA_034722835.1 Bacteroidota bacterium
TACCCCACTGACAACATCGCTTTCAGGATTGCTTCGTAGTAGTTATCGCCAATACAACCGACCTCACCTGTTGAGGACATATCCACGCCCAGAACCGGATCAGCTTTTTTCAGTCTTGAGAAGGAAAACTGAGGTGCCTTGCAGCCTATATAATCCAGGTCAAAGATTGATTTATGGGGTCTTTCAATGGGGACCTTCAACATGATCTTGGTGGCCTGGTCGATCAGGTTTGCTTTCAGAACTTTGGATACAAAAGGCATGCTTCGGGAGGCCCTGAGGTTGCACTCGATCACCTTGATATCATTGTCCTTGGCCAGGAACTGCATGTTAAAGGGACCAGAAATTTCAAGGGCCTCGGCCAGCTGCCTGGCAATCTTTTTGATCCTTCGTACCGTTTCAAAATAGATCTTTTGAGGAGGGAAGATCATGGTGGCATCACCCGAGTGGACACCTGCAAATTCAACATGTTCAGAGATGGCATAGGAAAATAATTCTCCTTCCCGGGCTACGGCATCAATTTCAATTTCCTTGGCCTGTTCGATAAATTCGGAGACCACCACCGGGTACTGTTTGGATACCCTGGCGGCCAGGGTCAGGAAACCCTCCAGTTCTTCCCGGTTCGATACCACGTTCATGGCAGCTCCTGACAGAACATAGGAGGGCCTTACCAGAAGGGGGAAGCCCACTTCATCTACGAATGAAAAAATATCATCCATGCTGCTGAGCTCCTTCCAGCGCGGCTGGTCAATGTCCAGCTCATCCAGCATCATGGAGAATTTGTGTCTGTTTTCTGCACGGTCGATGTTCTTGGGAGACGTACCCAGGATATGCACATCCTGCTTGTGCAGGCGCATGGCCAGATTATTGGGGATCTGTCCTCCCACCGAAACAATTACACCCTTTGGCATCTCCAGGTCATAAATATCCATTACCCTTTCGAAGGAGAGTTCGTCGAAATAGAGCCGGTCGCATACATCATAATCGGTGGAGACCGTTTCCGGGTTGTAGTTGATCATAATGGAACGGTAGCCCTCTTCGTTGACCGTTTTAAGCGCATTTACGCTGCACCAGTCAAACTCCACACTGGAACCAATGCGGTAGGCACCTGATCCCAGGACCACCACCGATCGCTGATCGGCTATAAAATCAATATCATGTTCATTCCCGCTGTAGGTGAGATAAAGATAGTTGGTCTGGGCAGGATATTCAGCAGCCAGGGTATCGATCTGCTTTACGCTGGGCAGGATCTTGCGTTTTTTTCTGTGTTCACGTACAGCAAGCAGATTTTCAGATACATCTCCCTCCATCACCAGGCGTGCCACCTGGAAATCACTGAAACCTGCTTTCTTGGATTGCAGCAGCAGTTCATCATCCAGTGCAGCCAGGGAGCTTGCTTTCTCAAGCTCTTCCTTCAGGTTAAATATATTTTTCAGCTTCACCAGAAACCAGCGGTCAATCTTTGTGAGTTCATGGATCCTGTCGATGGTATAGCCCTTCTCAAAGGCTTTTTCGATCACCATGATCCGCATATCAGTGGGCTCGGAAAGTTCATGATCTATGTCCTCAATTTCCATTTCATGATTGCCCACAAAACCATGCATGCCCTGACCGATCATCCGGATACCCTTCTGGATCGATTCCTCAAAGGTGCGTCCGATGGCCATCACTTCACCCACCGATTTCATGCTGGAATCGATCAGTTTGGATACTCCCTGGAACTTGTTGAGATCCCAGCGAGGAATCTTACAGACAATGTAATCCAGGGCCGGTTCAAAGAAAGCCGAGGTGGTCTTGGTTATGGAGTTGCGCAATTGATGCAGGCCAAATCCCAGTCCCAGTTTAGCTGCCACAAAAGCCAGCGGGTAGCCGGTGGCTTTGCTGGCCAGGGCAGAGGAGCGGGACAGACGCGCATTGACCTCGATCACACGGTAATCTTCTGAATCGGGGTCCAGGGCATATTGCACATTACACTCACCGACGATGCCGATGTGCCTGATAATATCGATCGACAGCTTTCTTAACTTGTGATATTCACTGTTGGTCAGGGTTTGTGAAGGAGCGACCACGATGCTTTCACCGGTATGAATACCCAGGGGGTCAAAATTCTCCATGTTACAAACGGTGATGCAGTTGTCAAAACGGTCCCGGACCACCTCATATTCCACCTCTTTCCACCCTTTTAAGGACTCTTCGACCAGGATCTGGGGAGAGTAGGAGAAGGCCTTTTTAGCCAGCTTGTCCAGGTCCCCCTTGTTGTAACAGAATCCGCTTCCCTGTCCACCCAGGGTATAGGCTGCACGGATGATAATGGGATAGCCAAGCTCCTCGGCCGCTTTATGGGCATCTTCTTCAGAGGTGACTGCAACACTCCGGGCAGTCTTTACATTGATCTGGTCCAGTTTACCCACGAATAACTCCCGGTCTTCCGTATCCATGATGGCCTGAACGGGTGTTCCCAGTACCCGCACTTTGTATTTTTCCAGAATTCCCTCTTTGTAAAGTGCAACTCCGCAGTTCAGCGCGGTCTGTCCGCCAAAAGCCAGCAAGATGCCATCGGGCTTCTCTTTTTGGATCACCTGCTCAACAAAGTAGGGGGTGACAGGCAGAAAATATATCTTATCGGCCACTTCTTCAGAGGTTTGTACCGTTGCAATATTGGGGTTGATCAAAACGGTATACACACCTTCTTCCCGCAGTGCCTTCAGTGCCTGAGATCCTGAGTAATCGAATTCACCGGCCTCTCCGATTTTCAATGCTCCTGATCCAAGGACGACCACTTTGTTGATTGATTCTTTCATGTGAATGGGCTAAATGACTGTTTTTTGCGGGATGTAAAAATATAAAAAAAAGCTGAGAGAATTGCATCAATTCGAGAAAAATGTATAGATTTGCAATTAGTATGTATAAATATACAGTATGCTGCTATGAAAAACAGGAACGAACGATTAATGGAGATTCGAAGACTCATTGGAAGCAGGAATATTTCCAGCCAGGATGAGTTAAATAAGCTTCTTGAAAAGCGGGGTTATGCTTTGACCCAGGCCACCCTCTCCAGGGACCTGAAGTACCTGAAGGTGGCCAAGATGCCCGACGATCAGGCCGGGTATGTCTATATTTTACCCGATAAGGAACACGTGGTGGAGGAAACAGAACTGTCGGGACAGGGACTCACCGGCCTTGTTTCTCTTGATTTTGCCCAGGGTTTGGCAATTCTGAAAACGCTCCCCGGGCATGCAAGCAGCATTGCCTATACCCTGGATAACCTGGATGCATATGAGATTGCTGGGACCATTGCCGGGGATGATACGATTCTGTTGATTCCACGTGACGGGGTAAGCCGTTCAGACCTGGCAAACCTCTTAAAAATAAGAATGCCAGGCCTGCTGCAGGAGGCTGCTCAGTAATTTAATGATGTAATACGTATAGCTATGGTGCAAAATATTGAGATAAGCATTGCGTCGAAGGATCACCTGGAGTACATTCCCGAAATTGAGAAAGCCATTTACCAGGCTTCCCTGCAGAAGGGAACCGGTATTGCCGTCAGAAGCCGGGAATACCTGATTGGAAAAATTGAAGAGAGAAAGGCTGTTATTGCTATAGGTAATGATGGTATATGGGCAGGATTCTGTTACATAGAGTCCTGGGGCCATAATAAGTTTGTGGCTAACAGCGGACTAATCGTTTCTTCAGCGTTTCGTGGAGCCGGGTTGGCCAGCGAAATAAAGAAGCGGGCCCTGGAACTTTCGGCCCGGTTATTTCCCGGCGCACAACTATTCGGCCTCACTACCAGCCTGGCGGTGATGAAGATAAACAGCAGTCTGGGATACAAACCTGTGACCTTCTCCGAACTGACCGATGATGATGAGTTCTGGAAGGGATGCGAAACCTGTCCCTACTATGATATCCTGGTTAGAACAAAAAGAGATGATTGTCTCTGTACTGCCATGGTCATGAATCCTGCAGATAAGAAAAAAGTAAATGGAGAGATCTTAGCCTCCGGAATAAAAGTAAAAATTAATCATACCTGATAAACCTGTTATGGAGAAGAAAAAAGTATTGCTGGCTTTCAGTGGTGGACTCGATACCACCTTTTGTGCCGTTCACCTGGCAAAGGAGCATAATATGGAGGTCCATTCGGCTATTGTAAATACCGGTGGATTTCATCAGGAAGATTTGGATCAGATTGCTTCGCATGCGAAAAAGCTCGGGACCATATCGCATCAGGTTCTGGATATCACTGCCGACTACTATATCCGTTGTATTCGCTATATGATTTTTGGGAATACCCTGAGAAACAGGAGTTACCCCCTATCGGTAAGTTCTGAACGGACCTTTCAGGCCATTGCCCTGGTTGAATATGCACAGAAAAATGGATTCAAATATATTGCCCATGGTTCTACCGCGGCTGGAAATGACCAGGTTCGTTTCGACCTGGTGATCCAGGTACTGGCTCCTGACTTAGAGATAATCACTCCCATCAGGGAACTAAAAATATCCAGGGAAGATGAAATTGATTACCTGAGAAAAGCAGGG
>JAYEOJ010000125.1:0-4516 GCA_034722835.1 Bacteroidota bacterium
ACATCCATTCCATAGGTTCGGGCATTTCCCTGGGCCACTTCCAGGGTTCCGTCAATCCATCTATATCTGCTAATCCCTTCCGTTGTTTTATAAAAACCTTCCACACCAGCGGATAATCCTGTGGTGTGATAATTTACTCCTCCAACCAGGTGAACAGCCTTCAGCACGGGAACAGCAACATTGTCACAAAGAGACCAGAAGTAGCGAAAATTTCCCAGCTCATCAATGACTGAAGTTTCGGAGATAAACTGTCTGTAGATTCCCGCTGCTGCGTTTACCCTCCAATGGTCTGAAAGATCCAGAGATGCCTGAATCCGGGGTTGAATGTAGGCTTTCTCCAGGAAAAAGGAGTAGTCGGTCCTGATTCCCGGTTTCACGCTAAATCCGGGTGTCAGGCGAATTTCATCCTGGATGTAGAGGCTGATTCTGTGAGAGCCCTCTTCGGATATTTCAAGGCTATCCTCCTGTTCGCCTTCCCCGAAGTGAGTGCCTTCATAAGTGTAATTCCAGCCAGCCTCCAGGGTCTGCTTTTCTGTGAGGGGAATCATGTTCTTGTTTTTCAAGCTGAGATCAAGGATGCTATTATAATAATTTACTTCCTTGTCCGAGATAGTCCAGTTACCAGAATTCCTTGTGATCAGCTGTTTCTCATATACCTCCCTTTCCAGTCCGGATGCACTGAAGGAAAAGTGACTGTTCCATCCCTTCTTCCATGTTTTCCCAAAAAAAGCAGTAGCTCCCCGCTGTATGTTTCCTTCCTCAGCCTCCTGGTCAATTTGAGCATTGTTTCTTTCCTGGTCAAATTCATAGGAGAACTTATCCCTCCCCTCATAGAGGCTGATAAAATAAGTATCCCCCGACTTAAAGGTCCCGGCATATTTAAGATTCATATCACGAAACACGTAGTCGGGATAGACGTTTACATCCGTTTGTCCGGAGTTCCCCCTTCTTATGCTTCGGGTGATAATGTGCAGGTCCTCGGCATCGTACAGGTTGTAGTAGGTCTGGCGGTAAGCAAAGGTGATTGCCGATCGCTTCGCTATGGGAATGCTGGCCATTCCATTAGCCGTCATGTTGTTAATATTCAGATTAATGGAAGGTTTCTGGGTGCTTCCGTTAATTCCTGAAATATCCACAATGCCACCTACCCTGTTGTCATATTCTGAAGAAAATCCCCCTTTCAGAACTTTGATGTCCTTGGCCAGGTAGGGATTTACGAAACTGATGTTATCGTTGAAGTTTTTCAGCCCGAATATGGTGAAGCCATCAAACATGATTTTGCTGTGTCCTGAGTAAGAGCCCCAGATAATCAACTCAGACGATCGTTCTCCCGCCGCCAGGATTCCGGGCTGCAACCTTAGAAAATTGAATACAGCATTATCCCCGTTCCCGGGCAGCCGGTAGGCAATCTTATGATTCAAGCGGATGGTTCCCGCTTCCTCGCCTGTCTGTCCGGATCTTTCAACCATGCTCCCTTCTACCACTACCTCTTCCAGTCCAATGATGGAAGGTGTAAGTTCAAGAACATACTCAACTCCCGGTGCGAGAGTTGTATCTTTAATATAATATCCCAGGTAAGAGATGGTCAGATTAAACAGGGAGTCGGTAGATACATAGGAGAAGTTTCCATTGAAATCGCAAATTACCCCCGATTGATTGATAAGGACATGAGAGTAAGGCAATGTTTCACTGGTCTTTGAATCGATGACCCGTCCCGATAAGCGGTAGTTTTTTATTGGCGCAGCGGGATGCGTTCTGTAGATTGTATATACTTCTCCGATTTGCTTGAATTCCAGGGGATAATCTTTGATCAGGAAGATAATGGCTTCTTCCGGATTGGCAAAAGATCTTTGTAATGTGATAATATAGGCTGAAAGTTCATGGTCGTCAAATGAAAGTTGCACCCTGTACTCAGATGCAAGTTCCATTAAAACCTGGTTCAGAGGTTCCTGAATGACATGGATTTCTATCTCCTGTCCGTACAGCCGAACCTGAAAGCATAGTAATACCAGAAGGAAAAGTGAAACTTTATTCCATGGCAGGGTAGACCAGATATTTATTCCCGGTTTGACGTTCATATTCCAGATCAAAAGGCAGGCATAGCAAAGATAATATATTCTCTACCGGCTGATCCAGGGAGAAGTTCCCCGAATATACCTGCTGCATCTCCACAGGTGTCTCAATAACAATGCCAAATTGGCGCTCAATCTCTTCAAAAACAAGTCGCAGTGGTGTTGAGGCGAACATAATCAGGTTGTCGGTCCATCCAGGTGAATCAAGAGAATTCTCCAATTGTGTCACCGTAAATCCACCCGAAGGTTCCATGGTACTTCGCTCATTGGGTAAAAGGGTCACGGCACTTAACGTAATGGTTTCGCTAACCTTCACACTTCCCGTATGGCAGGTAACAATATAATCCCTGTCCCGTGCAAAGATATTAAAAGTTGTTCCCAGCACTTCAGTTGTTGCAAGTGGAGAGATCACTTTGAATTTTTTTCCTTCCTCCACATGGAAGAAAGCTTCTCCCTCAAGTTCTACTTTTCGCGAAATAAACCACCAGTAGGGGTGGTATGCCAGGTGAGTGGAAGCATTGAGCTCCACTACTGAACCATCCGGAAGCTGAAGTGAAGTATGTACCCCTTCCGGACAGAAGGTTTTTACGGTATAGAACCTCATGAATGCGGAAATCGAAAGAAGGAGAACCAGAGATGCAGCTATGGCGAGCCACTGCCTACCGGGAAGAAGACCTTGGACCAGCACTGGAGACCGGTCCTCCTTCATCATCTGTTCCTCAAGATCATTCCAGATCTCATCCTTGCTCTTCTCCCACGGGATCTTTGTATGGGAAGAAAACAGATCGGAAAGTCCGTCCGGATCATTTTGTTTATCGATATGTCCGTTTTCCTGGTTCATCAGGTTTTAATTCTTTTCTTAAACGGGACAGTGCCCCGGATACTCTTTTTTCAACAGCTTTAACACTTATGGATAGTCTTGCAGCAATCTCCCCGTAGGTAAGCTCTTCGGTCCTGCTCATCAGGAATGCGATTCGCTGGTTTTCAGGAAGCTTCATAAGCACTTCTTCATATTTCTTCTCCAGCTCCCGGTAATTCAGATCCTCTTCAGGAGTGGGTTCTCTCTGCTCGAAGCGGATCTCTTTGGGAGCCTCTTTCCTCAGACGTTCTCTCCGTGTATGGCTTACAAAAAGGTCGCCCGCAATTTTATAGAGCAGACCTGTATCCCTGCCCGGCAGTAAATCCATCTGTTTTTCCCAGACTCTCATAAAGGTATCCTGTGCCAGATCGGTAGAAACAGTTGCATCCCCGCTACGATAATAGAGATATCTTCTGATATCATCAAAGTAAAGATCGAATAGGTTCTGAAACTGCTCCTTGGTCACGGGTCTTGCTTCCTTTTGCTATACAAAACTACACAATGTCAATGAACTTTTTTGAAAGGGAGGCCGGTTTCCAGTTGGAATCCCGGCCTCCAACCTTCCAATTAACCAAATCCATGGTTTACCACCAACCCTTATTCTGTTTCATGTTTCTGTCGTTGCGCTTAAATTCCTTTCTGAATTTTCCGCTATTCAATTCGATCTCTTCAGTCACATCATCCTTGGTTACGTGTGCGATATTGTCACATTCGCCTGTACCATAGTCGATGGTCATCGTTTCACCTGCCCTGGTAATCTCAACAATACCACTTAATGGGTATCTGCAGCTGCGGTCGATTAGCAGGGGTTCAATAGTGATTTTCTCGAATTTAAGCTCATCGTTCACAGTGATGCTTCCGTTGCGGGTTAACAGGAAGATATCATCGGTCACCTCAGGCGTATCAAATCCTTCCATCCACTCCCTTGAACCGGTGAACTCACGTACGATAGAGTAAAGTTCTCCATCCTTTTCAAAGGAAGTGGTAGAGAGCGACTCAAAGGAGATCACCCAATTTCCTGATTCATTGAGACCGTCGTTGGTGAAGGTGGCCGTTTTTGAGATCTCTCTATGTCCCATGGTCATATTTTCAATAGTAACCGTATAGTATGCACCTTCGTTGATGATGGTATCGCTCATATATATGGTAACAATGCCTTTTTTCTCAAGACCCATTCTGCCCGTACAGCCCTCGCTGTAATCGATAGTAATGGTTTTGGGAAAATCATCACCTATTACAGTGACGGTAGCGCATGAAGGAAATCCTCTTCCAAAGAACATGTGTAAATCACCAAGCATCATGCCACCCATGAGCTTAGGAGCTCCAAAGGTTGCAGAGCAGACATCACTACTGGTGGCTTCCGCTGCTTTCAGGTCTGCCACTTCCTCTTCCGCCATGGTTACACTGTCTTCAAATTCATCCAGGTTGGTCCCTGACTGCTCACAGCCAGCAATAAATAGAGCAGCTACGATTCCTGCTGCTATGATCCAAGTCTTTTTCATCGTTTAAAATTTTATTTTGGTTAGAATATTGATTGACTTTACTCCTATACCGCACAACTGCCTCAATACCCTACCCGGAAAAT
>JAYEOJ010000126.1:0-1224 GCA_034722835.1 Bacteroidota bacterium
AATTCACGTTATGGAAAACTTGAACCCAGAAAGGGTGCTATGATCGCGGTGGCAGAAGCTGCACGGAACATTATCTGTTCGGGTGGAAGGCCGGTGGCACTGGCCGATTGTCTCAATTACGGGGATCCTTCAGATCCTTATGTATATCGCGATTTTGCTGAAAGCGTGAAGGGAATTGGTGAGGTTTGCAGGCGGATGTCCATCCCCGTTATTGCGGGGAATGTAAGCTTTCACAATCTGACCCACGACGGGGAAGATATTGCTTCGGTGATTCCAACACCTGTAGTGGGCATGGTTGGATTACTGGATAGTTATGAGGACGTGATGACTGTGAATTTCAGGAACAAGGGAGATATGATCTTCCTGATCGGGCGTTCGGACAACGATATATCGTCTTCGGAATACCTTTCCGTATTCCATAATGTACATGAGTCGGCAGCACCGAAGTTTGACCTGGAGTATGAAATGAAACTGCATGAAGTTGTTTCCAGTGTGATTGGCAAAGGTCTGGTCTCTTCAGCACATGATGTCTCTCTGGGTGGATTGTTTGTGGCACTGGTGGAATGTGCCCTGCCTGGCGGAGTGGGTTTTGATGTAACCTCCCCTGCCGAGATCCGGGGCGACGCCTTCCTTTTTGGCGAGTCCCAGAGCCGTGTGGTGGTTAGTGTTACCGCAGAACAGGAGACAGCGTTTCTTGATTTTATGATGGAAACCGGGATCCATTTCTCAGCACTGGGTCATGTAACCAAGGAGGAGCTGAGAATTGATGACATCTCATTCGGATTTATCTCAGACTATGCCCGTGACTTTGAAAACGCACTGGAAGATCTTCTGGGTGATTAATGTTTCTGCCGACCTTACTATACTAAAGGCTATCTTTGGCCGTTTATTTCAGAAATGAGAAAGCCCACGCTAATTATATCCCTGCTGCTTTTCTGCCTGCTGGCATCTGCACAGGAAGAGCGTCCCAGGAACCTGACTGCATTCGACCTAAAAAAGATCCATTTTGGATTTACCGTGGGACTCAATATTATGGATATGGGCTTTACCAGGAATTATGAAGCAGAAGACTTCCTCTATGCCGATATAAGTCATCTGCAACCCGGGTTTCAGGTAAGCATTGTGTCGGATCTGCGCCTTAATAAAAACTGGAACCTCAGGTTTCTTCCCGGGATCAGCTTTGGATCACGGGAGGTCTATTTTTATGATCGCGATCCCGATACT
>JAYEOJ010000126.1:1234-4516 GCA_034722835.1 Bacteroidota bacterium
TGGCGAGGTGTTAGATTTGAATGAGGAACCCAGAGTAACCAACCCGGTCCCCCTGGGGCCTGCTTTTCTGGATTTCCCTCTGCACTTCAAGTATCGCTCCAGGCGACTTAATAATTACAGGCCCTATGTGGTTGGAGGCCTGAATTTCAGGTATGACATGTCAGCCAAAAAGCCCGGAGTTTATGACGCTGATTCAGAGGAGTTTTTAAAATTTAAACGGGGTGATCTCTATCTGGAGTTTGGTTTTGGCGTGGACAACTATTTGAAATATTTCAAGTTTGCACCTGAGCTTAAGCTGGCTGTTGGTCTGATGAACATGATTGATCCAAACGGAAGAACGGGACATCCCGAATATGCAAACTCAATTGCCTATGCCCGGTCCTATATTATCATGCTCAACTTCCACTTTGAATAGTCCCGGGCTACCTTCTTCTTAATTCTGAACAGACCACGGCTACCGATGAGGCCACATTGAGTGATTCTGAGCCCGAACCCAGGGGGGAGAAAGGGGGAATGGAAATTCTGCGGTGGATGTGGGGATTGAGGTGCTTTGACAAACCGTGCGATTCATTTCCAAAAAGGATCAGCGGATCCGGCTCCAGGGAAGTTTCATAAATGTTCTCACCTTCCATAAAAGTGCCAAATACTGTTTTTTGTTGCATTTCCTCTCTCTTCAACAGGTCTTCAATGTTCAGATAATGAACCCGCACCCGGGTGATTGCCCCCATGGTTGACTGAACCACTTTGGGATTATAGAGGTCGGTGGAGTCGGGGGTGCAGACCAGGTGCCTGATTCCGAACCAGTCGGCTGTCCGGATAATGGTTCCCAGGTTCCCGGGGTCGCGGATGGACTCAAAGGCCAGAACAGGAGTGTTAAGAAGCTCATCTGAAAGGAAGGACTCTTCCGGTTTGGATACCAGCGCCATCACGGGCTGGGGAGTGACCAGGTTGCTTACTTTTTTGATCTCCGAAGGAGAGGCTTCAGTTACTTTTATATCTCTTTGCTGCAAGGACGTAAGGTGGCTCTGGATCCACTCCGGGTTTGCGAATAGCTCTTGGATCTGAAAACGGTTTTCTGTATCACCTGAAGCCAGTTCCCCGACCATTTTTTCACCTTCAACCAGGAAGAGCCGGTGCTGGTCCCTGAACTTCTTTTTTTGCAGGGAACGAATCAGTTTTGATTGTGATGTAGAGATCATGTGGATGAGGTCTGTAAATGCAAAGATGAAAAAAATATTCGGGTGCGGTAAAATTTGTATTTTAGCCCCTTTAAGAGACGACTTTGAGGCGAACGATCCCCTATATCACAATTATTTTTGTTTCGGTATTCCTCTTCTCCTGTAGGGCTACTAAATATGTTCCTGAGAATGAGCACCTTCTGCAAAACTATAAAATTGAATCAGAGAAGGGTGATTTTGACAAGAAGATGCTGAACGAATATATTAAGCAGAAGCCCAACAAGCGGATTCTTTTCTGGAGATTCTACCTGTCTCTCTACAATCTATCATCACCGGGAAAGGATAACGGATTTCATAACTGGTTAAAGCGCATTGGGGAGCCACCTGCCATCTATGATGAGGATTTAAAGTTAAAATCGACCGAGCAGCTTAGCCTTCATATGCGAAATAAGGGGTTCTATGAATCGGAGGTAAGCGATACGACCCTGTACAAAAAAAGACGGGCAAAGATTGTATATCGGGTAACTCCCCATGAACCTTACCGGATCCGGAACATCACTTACTTTTTCCAGGACGCTACGCTTGCACCCATGGTATTTAAAGATACCAGCGACAGCAAATTCAGGGAGGGTGAACTCTTTGACGTGGATGTGCTGCAGGAGGAACGGCTCAGGATCGAATCCGTACTTCGCGATAGCGGCTACTATGCTTTCAACCGGGATTATATCTATTATGAAGTGGACAGCGCCCTGAACGATCACCTGGTGGACATTACCCTGGGGATTCGGAACTATCCCAGAACAAACAGCAGGGGACACACGGTACATACCGATCACCCGGTATATACCATCCGTAATGTTCATATGATGACCAATTTTAATACCCTGGCCTACAATAAAAACCTGGACATTGACAGCATACGCAATGATACCATCGTTTACGACAGCATTTATTTGATCTATGCCAGGGAACCAAATATCCGTCCCTCGGTAGTTACGCAGAAGAACTATATTATTCCCGGAACGCTCTATGATGCTTCTGATGTGAACCGGACCTACAGGAACCTCTCTTCTCTGAGTGCATTCAGAATGGTTGATATCCGTTTCCGGGAGGTGGACTCGGAGATACCTCAGTTGGACTGCGATGTGCTGGTGGCACCGGCAACAAGGCAGTCTTATTCTGTGAAGCTGGAAGGGACCAACTCAGAAGGAAACATAGGGGCTGCAGCCAATTTGAGTTATGGGCACAGGAACCTGTTTGGAGGATCTGAGCAGTTCGATCTGACTTTTACCGGGGCCATTGAAAATATCAAAGCCACAAGCGACAATATTGATTCGACCTATACCGGGGCCAGTATTATGCAGGAGTTCGGGGTGGAGGCCAGGCTGAGGATCCCTAAATTCCTGCTCCCGGTTAGAACGGACCAGTTTATCCGGAAATACAATCCGCAGACCAATATCCGTCTCTCCTGGAACTACCAGAAGCGTCCCGATTATATCCGGACCCTGGCTAATGCTTCTTTTGGATACGACTGGAAGGGTACGGAAAATCTGATTCACAGGGTGTATCCCATTGAGGCCAGTCTTATTTTAACTCCCTATAAATCGGAATGGTTTCAGGATTGGCTGGAGGGCACCTATCTTTATTACAGTTATGAACCCCAACTGATCACCGATACCAGGTATTCGATGATCTGGTCCAACCAGAAGTTATTGAAGAATCAGAACTTCCAGGATGTCCGCCTGAACCTGGAAACTGCCGGGAACCTTCTGTATGCCGGGTTTAGTGGCTTTTCCAGCGATCCCCAGGAACCGACTTACCAGATTCTTGGAGTTGATTTTGCCCAGTATTTCAAGATGGATATTGATTTCCGGAGCTATATTTTCCTGTATGAAGATATCAGCCTTATACTTAGGGGATTCGCAGGAGTGGGATATGCTTATGGCAATTCCAGGTCCATGCCTTTTGTAAAACAGTACTTTTCCGGAGGTGCCAATAGCATCCGCGCCTGGCAGGTGAAGGATCTGGGCCCGGGTTCATACCAGGATCCGGAAGAGTCTGCCTATCCCAACCAGACAGGGGATGTGAAACTGGAGTTCAATAT